>JAIXVB010000559.1 GCA_027483245.1 Verrucomicrobiaceae bacterium
ATGCCCAGGTCCAGGTAACGATTGAGCTTGGCGAGGACTTGATCGGGATCGCCGACGATGGCGCTGGCGCAGCCGCTGCGGGCCAATCCGATGCCACTCCAGAGATGGGGTTCGAGGTAGAGATCGGGGCTCTGGGCGCGGAGTTCATCCTGACGTTTCACGCCTGCGCTTTGGGCATCCAGGCTGCGATTTTTGATCTCCTGACCTTTGGCGAGATCGAGCTTCGAGATGAGGAGATCGGCCGCGGCGCGGGCCTCGGCTTCGGTCTCGCGAACGATGACGTGAGCCCGGAATCCGAAGTCGATCTGCCGACCATGGGCAGCGGCTTTTTCGGCCATGACACGCATGGTTTCGGCGATGCGATCCTCCGTCTCAGGCCACATGAGGAAGACATCGCAGTGTTTGGCGCAGAGTTCCTGGGCTGCGGGTGAGATGCCGCCGAAATACAACAGCGGTCCGCCGTTTTGCTGATAGGTCTGGGCAGGCTCGGTGGTGGGCAGGCTGAACTGATAATAGTCGCCCTTCCACTCAAAGGGGCCCTGGATGCGCCAGAGCGCCTGCAGGATCTGGATGATCTCGCTGGCTCGGGCATAACGAACTTCATTGCTCTCTCGCTGGCCCGGTAGGTCTGAGGAGATGATGTTTAAACACAGTCGCCCCTGCGCGATGTGATCCAGCGTGGCGATGGCACGCGCGAGCATGGGCGGCCAGACCTCTCCCATGCGCAGGGCGACGAGCTGATGAATCTGCTGGGTCTGCGGAGCCATGGCCGAGGCAAAGCTGAGGGCGTCTTGCCCGGCGATCCAACCGGAGGGGAGGAGGATGTTTTGATACCCGAGCGCGTCGGCTTTTTTCACGATGTCTCCGCAGTGCTCATAACTGCTGCGGAGACGATCCTCAGGAACGCCGAGAAATTCATAATCATCGCCGCACAACGCCGAAAACCACGCGACTTCACACTGACGGGTGGGCGTTCGAATCGGTAGTGAAGACATGATCAAAAGGGGCAGGCAATCCCCGTGCGCAGTGACAGATTGACTAAATACCATTTCAAAAAAAGACAACCTTGTTTGTGTGAACAGGGGCCAGTCTGAACAAAAACAACGCAAGAGACAGACCGCAGGATCGTTCGGAGAGGCCTGACCATGCGTGCTTTCCTTCTCACTCTCTTTTCCACCTGCCTCGCTCTGTCTCCCACCCTGGCGGCGGAACAGGCCAAGACCAACGTGCTGTTTCTGATCTCGGATGACCTGAACAACTACCTGGGCTGCTACGGCGATGCGCGAGCGAAGACGCCGAACATCGACAAGCTGGCCGCGCGAGGCATGCGGTTTGAGCGTTCGTATTGCACATTTCCGCTGTGTGGTCCGAGCCGAAATTCGATGCTCACGGGGTTGTATCCGAACAGCTCTGGCATCCTGACGAATGCCCAAATCTTCCGTCAGACGATTCCCTCCCAGATCAGTCTTCCGCAGGCCTTTCGTCAGCAGGGTTACTTCGCGGCGCGCATTGGCAAACTGTATCACTACAATGTGCCGCGTTCGATCGGCACGAATGGCCACGATGATCCGGGATCCTGGGAACTGGAGCTGAATCCAGCGGGAGTGGATCGCCTGGAAGAAGAGTCGAAGATTTTCACCCTCACTCCGGGGCAATTCGGCGGCACGTTGAGCTGGTATGCCTCGCCCCAGAGTGATGAGCACCACACGGATGGCAAAATGGCGGCAGATGCGGAATGGGTTCTCGAACGCTGCGCCAAGCAGAAAGATCGTCCGTTTTTTTTAGCGGTGGGATTCTTCCGCCCTCACACCCCGTATGTCTCGCCAAAGACACCCTACTTTGATCAGTATCCCGAGGCTGAAATGCCGGTGGTGCAAGGGGTGAAGGAAGATCAGGCGGATGTGCCCGCAGCCGCGCTGGGCAGCTACAAAAAAGAGCAGGATAAACTGACCGATGATCTGCGCCGGCAAACCTTGCAGGCCTACTATGCGAGCATCAGCTTCATGGATGCGCAGGTGGGAAAGGTGGTGAATGCGCTGGATCGCCTGGGGCTGGCGGATAACACGGTCATCGTCTTCACCAGTGATCATGGGTATCACATGGGCGAGCATGGGCTTTGGCAAAAGCAGAGCCTCTTTGAAGGCAGCGCACGTGTGCCGATGTTGATCGTGGCCCCAGGGGTCGCTGCCAAGGGCAGCGTGGCGCAGACACCCGTGAGCCAGCTCGATCTTTATCCCACGCTGACAGAGCTCTGCGGGGTCAAAGCACCTGCCAATCTTCAAGGTCAGAGCCTGGTCCCCATTCTCAAAGATCCTTCAGCGAAAGGTCGCGGTTGGGCGCTCACTCAAGTGGTGCGGGGCGGCAATTTTAATCGTCAAGGAGCCAGCGGTGCGACGGGTGACAAGGGCCAGCGTTTCTTTGGTTACAGCCTGCGCACGCCGCGCTGGCGCTACACCGAATGGGCAGAGGGCAAACAAGGTCGCGAACTCTACGATCATGAAAATGACCCGGCCGAGCTGACCAATCTCGCGGAGCTACCCGCCCATGCGGCCACCGTGGCGGAACTGTCCACCCAGATCCGCACGGCGGCAAAGTCCACCTTCCCCGCAGATGGCGTGACTCCCGCTCTGCGCGAAGGTTTATGGTCACCGAATCTGACGGAGCCCTGAAATCAAGACCGAGCTAAACCTCCGCCTTTCAGCGCAGCCTCTGCATTCCGCTGGCAATTCATGGCATCGTGATGGAAAGCAGGGGATGTCGCATCCCTTCAAAGAACTCGGAATCCCGGCGGACATGGTCCGTGGCCTGGAAGATCTGGGCATCACCACGCCCACGAAAGTCCAAGAAAAAGTCATTCCTTTTCTGCTCAAGGATGGCGGCGACCTCATCGCCCAAGCACAAACGGGAACCGGCAAGACGGCAGCCTTTGGCCTGCCTCTGCTGACGAAGATCAATACCCAATCCAAGGAAATTCAGGGACTGGTCATCGCACCCACGCGTGAGCTGGCCAAACAAATCGGCAAACAGCTCTTTCGCTTCACCAAGTACACCGAAAAGATCTTCGTGGAAGTGCTGTGCGGGGGCGACAACATCGACCGCCAAGTCGATTCCCTCCGCCGCCCCACGCACATCATCGTGGTGACTCCGGGGCGGCTTATTGATTTGTTAGAGCGGCGTGCGCTCAGCCTGGAATCCGTGCGTCATGTCGTGCTGGATGAGGCGGATGAAATGCTGAGCATGGGCTTCAAAAAGGAGCTGAATGAGATTCTCAAACTCACGCCTGACAGACAGAGCACCTGGCTTTTTTCCGCCACGTTTCCAGAGGCGATCAACCTGCTGATCAAAGGCTGCATGTCAGCCGGGGCACACTCGATCCAGATCGATCAAGCGCATGTGGTCAATCGCGACATCGATCACCGCTTCGCGATCTGCAAACGCGATGAAAAAACCGAGTTCATCAGTGACTTTCTAAAGCGTCAAAAAGAAGCGCGCGGGCTGATCTTTTGCCGCACCAAGGCGGGTGCCATCTCGCTCTGTCGCGAGCTCGCCAACCTCGGCTTTCCGGTCGATGTCTTGCAGGGTGACCTCACGCAAAAGGAACGTGATAAGGTGATGCGCGCCTTCAAAAAAGAGCGCGTCCAGTTCATGATCGCCACGGATGTCGCCGCGCGCGGCATTGATGTCGCTGACCTGACCTTTGTCATTCATCACCAGCTTCCCGAGCAGGCTGAATATTACACCCACCGCAGCGGTCGCACCGCTCGTGCTGGTAAAAAAGGCATGTCCATCGCGCTGATTGAGCCCAAGGAGAAATGGCAGATCACTCAACTCGAAGCGAAGCTCAAGGTCACCTTCCGCGAGTATTGGCCTGCGAAGTCCAAGTAAGGTCAAGGCGGCAGATCGATGTTGGCCACGCCTTGAGTGCCCGGGTGAAAGAGGTTGTTGGAGAAGTGCATCCCGCGTGGGGTATTCGGGCCACCCGCGATGATGACCGCGTATTTGTAGCGAGGTTGACCGATGCTGTGAACGAGGTTTCCCGTCAGGATGACATCGGTGAGCGGTGGGTCATCGGGCTGCTGGCCCGTGTCGAACTTGAAAGGGGAACGCTCCGTGCCCCAGATCCAATGCGCATCACCATGACCGAAATCGGAGACGATGTTGTTGGAGATGATCGAGCCGCCATCAAAGTTCTCCGCATTGGCCCCAGCGCCCGGCATGAGTCCAATGGCCCAGAGGCTGTTGCGAGTGAACTGATTGCCCGTGATGAGCACGTTGCGTGAACCGTGCATGGCCTTCATGCCGATGAAGGCATTGGTGATCACGTTGTTGGCGACAATGACATGATCACAATGCAGGTCGATGCCCTGCGCAGCGTTTTCGACATGATTGCCGATCACCCGCGTGAGATCGGTCACGGTCGGAGCATTGACCACGATGCCAGAACCCTGCTGCCAGGCATCGGTGTAGTTGGCATCCCAGGCCTTCTGGCTCATGACGCCGCCTTTGACCTCGTTCTTCTTCACGAAGTCACCGAGCTTATACTTCGCTTTGATTTCAGGAGTCGGCACGAAGTTGTCCTCGATCACTCGATTGCCTTCGATCAAGGAACCTGTGCTGTAACTGACACTGATGCCGGTGCCATCCGTGCAGTTGAAAGCATAACCCCAGTCCTTGCTCTGCGTGCGATCATCGATGCTCACCCGCATGTAATTGCGCACCAGACAGCGACTGATGCGGCTGTCTTTACTTTCCCGCACCGTGATGGAACCGGCAGGGCTGCGGTTGTCGAGGACTCGCACATTCTCGATCACCAGATCACGACACTTGATGGCAACGATGCCTTCCTGACGCGTCTCCATCTTGCCTTCAGGCCGGGTGAGCGTCAGGTCCCGCAGCTCTGCTGAGGTCGCGCCTTCCACCACGATGATCGGCTGCTCCGCATTCTCCTGAATGATGCGCCCAGGTCCAAACAAACCGCTGCGCTCTCCACGGATGTGGATCTTCTCGGTGATGCGATGATCCCCAGCAGGAACAAAGAGCATGCGATTCGGATTCGCCTCCAGCGCAGCCTGAATCGACGGATAAGCACTGACGGAAAGATCCGCGGCGGAGGCCGTGGAGAGCAGGAGAAGGGCGAGGAGATAACGCATGAGGTCAGTGGATGAGATGAGCCAACCGAACTTACTTTTTGTTCGGCGAGCTGGCTTTGAACTTCGCCATCAGCTCTTGAATCTTCTTATTCACCACTTGAAACTCAGGGCTCTTGCGATCGAGCTTTGTGCGCTGAATGGCAAGGTTTTTGATTTCAACGGCAAGCGCTCTTCGTTGCTGCACTGAGCTCATGGCTTGAGCCTCCACCTGAGGTGCGACATCGTTCCAATCATCGGTGCGGAAGACTGAGGTCGGCAAACCCTCGCTGTTGATGAGGTTGGCACCTTCCGGGTTCGCAGCCCAAGCATAGCGAACTGCGGCGGGTTGGGGCACTTGTGGGCTACTGACAACGACACGATCGCTGCCATCGATCTTCGCCTCAGCCCAGTGCCACGCTCGGTCTGCCCCAGCGATCTCGAAACGCTTCAAAGGGCCGCCATCGCGTGATTTCAAACCGGTGCCACTTTGATCAAAGGTGACATGGATCGCACCGTCTTTGATCTCACTCGATTTAAACAGCGGTCCTGAATAGGTCAGTTCTTGGCCGTAATCCTTGGCCAAAGCCCAGCGTGCCAGACGTTCACCCGGATCTTTTTTGTTCTTTGGATGGATATCGCTGACCTCGCCCGTGTCATTGATGATGGCCATGCCAGTCTTTGGTGTGGTCTCCATTATGCGACGCATGCGGTCTTGGCAAAGTGCCCACGGATCGGGCGTGCCCGGTGCGGTGGAGGGTTCACGGAAGTTGGCGAGTTGAACGAAGTAAAAGGAAAAGTCATCCCCCCAACGCTGACGCCAATCGCGAATCATGAGCGGCAGTGTTTGATCATAAGGCACGGCACCTTCCTTCGCATTGCCTTCCCCCTGATACCAAATGGCCCCGCGCATCGTGTAGCCAGTGAAGGGATGAATCATGGAGGCAAAGAGCACACCAGGCTTGCCTTCGGTATCGAGAGGACGCTTCGGCGGCTGTGGCTTTTTCGGCAAGCGTCCGCCTTGGCCCGCCTTCTTTTTGGCTTCCGCCATTGTCTGGGGCCACTGTGCGAGTTGCGCCTGATAGGCAGCCTCGGCTTTGGCGGGATCATAGGCGGCGTCAGCTTGCAGGGTGTCTTCCACGAGTTCCTTCGTGCCGGGCAGGGTGATCAGAGCCTCGCGACTGGTGAAGGTTTCCACCGGCTTGCCACCCCAGGCGGATTTGATGACTCCCACGGGGATACCAAGCTCAAGGTGCAGCTTTCGGGCGAAGAAAAACGCCACCGCCGAGAAACCGGGCACCGTCTCCGGTGTGCTGGCAGTCCAGGTGCCTTCGATGTCATCCTGATTCTCCACCGCCGTGACGAGCGGTGCATTGAACATGCGCAGCGCTGGGTGATTTGACTCGGCGATCAGTCCCGCATATTCCGGGGAGCGGTCCATGGTGTAATACATGTTGGATTGACCCGAAGCGAA
>JAIXVB010000357.1 GCA_027483245.1 Verrucomicrobiaceae bacterium
GGGAGTGTCGTAGGTGCATCGGATGATGAGTTTGATGACTTGCGTCACCCCCTTCTTTCCCGGTCTGGGTTTTGACTTTTCATACAAAGTGAAAAAAAATTCAATATTGCATGATGTTTGCTGAAAATGTTTAAGTGTGATTTTGCAGTGTAGTCGAATATCTCGGATTCGAATTGCTTCCTTTCGAATGCCTTGTTGCAATTATGTCTTCCAGTCTCTTCCCCAAAAACGCTGTCTTCCCCACCACTCACTGGACGCTGGTGGAGATGGTACGCAGCGGCAGTCCCCAAGATGCTGCTAAGGCCATGGAGGCTCTTTGTCGAACCTACTGGTATCCCGTTTATGTCTATTTGCGGCGTAGCGGTCACAGCAAGCAAGATGCGGAAGACCTGACACAACGCTTTTTTCAGCTGCTAATTGAGGACAAGGTCATTCAAGCTGCACGCTCAGAGACGGGGAAGCTGCGCAACTATCTCCTGGGCGTGTTGATTCGCCAGTTGAGCGATCATGGTCGCCGTCAATCGGCTCTGAAACGAGGGGGAGGACAGGAGTTTTTATCGTTTGAAGAGCTGAATGCGGAGGTGCGGTATGCTCATGAACCTGTAAACTCCACCAATCCTGAGGAAATATTCGACCAAGCCTGGGCGCATGAGCTCATGGAAGTCGTGCGCCAGCAATTGCGGGAGCACTTTGTAAAAATGGGGCGAGAACAGACCTTTGATGAATTGGTGCCGTTTCTAAAATTGGGAGAGGAAGCTCCTTGTCGGCAGGAACTAGCTCGGAAATTGGGAACCTCTGATATCTACATCAGCATGCTGATCCATCGACTGCGGCATAAGTTTCGATTACTCCTGCAACGCGAAGTTGCGAGGACCGTTCTCCGACCTGAGGACATCGAAAGTGAGTTGAATTGGCTCCGTAGGATGCTGGAGAAGTGAGGGTCTGAAAGGAGATCTCCGTCGAGTCAACCGACCTCCGGTTTTGTAAAATTTTAGCTTTAGTGCCTGATTTTCTCCTATCTAAATCACATTTTGCACTCTGGATTGAAAATTGTCAGCAAAGTCGGAACTTACTTTGAGATAGTAGAAAGACTGGCTTTATGCGCATGTCTGACGAATTCGATCCAATCCCCTACCGATCTCAGCTCTCTCCTCCCGTTTTAGGAGCTGAAAATTACCAAATCACAAGCGAGGTGGCTTATGGGTGCATGGGCAGCATCGTCACTGTTAAAGATGAAAAGCTGCAACGCATCGTCGCGGCCAAGTTGGTCGTTTTGGATGCCGATCTAGATCCTAGCCTGCAGGCGCGTTTTTTGAGAGAGGCCAAAGTCCTGGCTTCTCTGGAGCACCCGAACATTGTGCCGATCCACGACATCGTGTGGGAGAAAGATCAGCCGCTCTTTTACACCATGAAGCTTGTGAAGGGACGCACTTTGCAAGCCATCCTCAATGACCTGAGCAAAAGCACCCCCGAGGTGGTCAGCGAATTCAAATTGCCCCATCTGCTGACCATTTTTCGCAAGGTGTGTGACGCCATTGCCTTTGCCCATAGCAAAGGGGTGCTGCATCGAGACCTCAAACCCGACAACATCATGGTCGGTGAATTCGGTGAGGTTCAGGTCATGGATTGGGGGCTGGCGAAAAGAAAGGTGACGACGGGTGCACCGATGGATGAGTTGGGAACCGAAGATTGGATTCGAAATCCCCCTTCAGCCATCGAAGAAAAGTTTCAAGGGACCCTGCATGGAGCAGTGCTGGGGACACCCTCCTACATGTCCCCGGAACAAGCTCAGGGCAGAAATTTAGAGGTCGATGAAAAGTCAGACATTTTTGCGTTGGGGGGCATTCTTTTCAGCATCCTGACCCTGCGCCCGCCGATTGAGGGCAGCTCGCAGTCTGAAGTATTGAATCAAGCCGCCAAAGGGCAAATCGCCAAGCCTCTCAATCCCCCCCATAAAACAACGGCGTCGAGCAAAGACAAAGCACTGACACTTCCGTTACCTCATCTGGGCGGAGGCCGCATTCCGGCAGCCCTTTTGGCCGTAGCGATGCATGCTTTGCAAAGTGCTCCAGAACTCCGTTACGACAGTGTTCTAGCACTGGCTGAAGACATTGATTCTTACCTCGCTGGTTATGCCACCCGCGCAGAGGGCGCAGGTTTTTGGCGTCAGATCTGGCTGCTGATCCAACGTCACCGAAACATTGCAATGACAGTTGGTGTCATCCTACTCCTCAGTCTCGGTTTTATGTTCCAGGTCGTCAGCAGTGGACGAGAGGCTCAAGTGCTCTTGGGCACGACTCGTGAGGCGCTCGCCACTTCTCAGATCTCCCTGGCTGAAGCTGCATTTCGTGAACACAATGGCAAGAGGATGAAGGATGCGCTGGAGAGCGTGCCTCTGAATCTTCGGAATACGAGTGATTGGCACTATTTCCACCAACAAGCCGATACATCTCTAGGCTCCATTCCTCTGCCAACAGGACTTTTGATCAATGCTGCGGCCCCAGACCCAACTCGCCCGCATGTATTCGCCGTGGCCTATCCCTTCGAGGGTGTCATTCGAATGATCCACGCCCAAACTCTCCAGGAACTCTCTAGTATCCCAACCCCAAACAAGATAAAAAACCAACCCTGGAAACACATCCGCGTGCTTGACGTTTCGCCCGATGGAAAACGTCTCGTATCTATCAGCCACGGCACTTCTATCGCGACCGTGCAGGATATCCGTAGTGGGGAGATTTTCGCAGAGTGGCCAACCCCGACTTCGTGTTTCACACGTTTCAGCCCGGACGGTCAATGCATCCTGATCTTTGAGGAGGAGGGAGCCGTGGCGCTTTACCAGGCTGATAGCGGACAGCTTCTATGGAAGGAAAAAGAAACACAGGCCTCCGACTTCATCAGCTCTGAAGAAGTGTTGATTTTCACCTCACAGGAATGGCAAATCCGTGCTGCAAGCAATGGCCAACTGCTGCGCTCGGTCCCTAACATTGATCAAAGAAAACCGGACTCAATCTGTCTGAGCGCTGACCGAAAGCATGTCTTCGCCTATTTCAATCCCACTGGGATTCTCGAAGGCTTTAACATCGCCGATGGAAAAAGCGTTTTTCGTCAGTCTGTTTCGATCCCAACTAATAAGTTTTTTATGAATGTCACGGCTGATGGAAAGGACCTTGTCTTTGCTTACTCCTCAAAGGAAGGTGATGTGATCATTCAGAATTGGGACACGAACTCCGGCATCCTCAAGCATCATTTTCTCGGAAGCATGAGTTTTCCACTAAGCTTACAGCTGCATCCATTAAGCGCTGATTTGCTCAGTTTAGGCACAGAATTCCGCAGCTGGTCTGTCAAGACCCGATCCGCTGACTGGACCATACCAAGCGCCCGCATTAGCAATGATGCCCCCGACCACAGTCATCGAGCCGTTTTTTTTGGTAGCAATGAAACCCTCCTCAACGAGGGAAAAATCATTCATCTGCAGGCAGATGGCAATTCCACCGCCGGAAGTGAAAATGATCTATTAGACCGTTTTACAGGTGTGTGTTTTTCAGATTCGGCCGCCGATGTGGCCGTGATTGGATGTCTGAAATCAAGTGAGCCGCACCCTATAGAAGTGCTGCGAATGAATCAAAATGGCCCCACGACTTTGCAAACGCTCCTTTACGAGAAGGGACAATTGTCCCACCTGCGACTCAGCCCTGACGGCAGCCGATTGGCCATGTTTGGAGTGGACGAATGGTTGCAAACGCACGATTTAACCCAGAATCAAAAGCTTCCCGAATGCGAATACAATGGTGCGCGCCCTTTGGTTGATGCCTGTTGGACCGACAATCAGCGTTTCGTTGGGATTGCGCCACGTGATTTGCGGGGTGGGGCGGGACGCGAAGAAATCCTCCACATGTGGGATACGAGCACGGGCCAAGTTATCCACTCCATCAAGGTAGCCCACGAAATGCTTTATCTTGCCGCCTGCCCTTCCCTGGGCGTCTTGGCGGAGGCAGGAAGTGACAAGAAAATACACATTCGCGATGCGAAAACGCTGGAAGTTCAGCAAGAGCTTCGGGTGCATGATGACCGAATTACAGCCCTGGCATTTCATCCCACTCTTCCCCTCATTGCCACAGCTGGGGCAGACTATAAGATCCGACTTTGGGATCTCAATACAGCCCAAATCATGGAGGAATTCCGACCTTATGGTTATACCGCCAATGGCCTCAGATTTAGCCCCAGTGGTCGGCGACTGGCCGTCCATTCCTCACATCATGAGGTGCATGTCTGGGAGATCGGTGACTTGATTGATAAAGTGGAGTGACCCCGTTTCATCTCCGTCTGGATAGGGCACGTCGCACCGTTTCAGTGTGGGTGATGATCCCAGTTCCTGGGTTCATCATTGCAGGGTTGCGCTTGCCTACGAGAGCCGTTTCTGTCTGACTGAACCCGAAACTGAAAAACGAAGCCCGAGCCCGACCATGGATCTAAGACACCTGCGTTACTTTCAAGCTGTGGCGGAAGAGATGAGTTTCTCACGTGCTTCAAAGCGGCTGCACATCGCGCAGCCCGCGCTCTCACGTGCGGTGCAGGAACTGGAGCGCGACATCGGCACTCGGTTGATTGATCGGAACCGGCGCACCTTTGCCCTGACGCCAGCGGGCGCGGTGCTCTTGACGGAGACGGGACTCATTCTGGAACGGCTGGAGGAATCTCTGCGCCGAGTGCGCCGCACGGCCAAGGGCGAAGAAGGGGAACTGCGGCTGGGTTACATCGGCCCACCGACCCAACCTTTTCTCGGCAGGTTGCTGCATGATTACCGGCGGCGTTTTCCCAAAGTCTCCGTGCACCTGGAAGAACGCACACCGGAGCGCGTGTGGGAAATGGTGGCCAAAGGCAGACTTTCGGTGGCGATCACACGTCCCCTGCCCGGCCAAGGCGGCAGCTCGCTGAGCACGCTGCTGCTGCGGAATGAGCCCCTGGGAATCGTGGTGCCTGCCGATCACCCTCTGGCAGAAAAGAAGTCCGTCACTTGGAAATCTCTAGCCCAGGAACCGCTGATCGTGCTGGCACGGCGAGAAGGGGTGGGCCTGCATGATGAGATCCTCTCCGCTTGTCGCACCGCCGGTTTCACACCGCGCATCGCTTACAATCCAAGTCTGATGGGCACGGTGCTGAGTTACGTGGAGTCCGGCGCGGGTCTGGGCATCGCCACCGACAGCGTGGCCGCAACTTCCATGCCTGCGGGACTGCGCTACGTGAGCGTGACCCCGGAGCGGACGGTCCCCCTGGTGATGGTGTGGAACCCTGAAGACCTGAGCCCGCCGGTGAAGGCCTTTCGAGATCTCATGAACGAGTGGCTCACTCAGGACAAACTTTGGGCCGCGAAAGAGTGAGGACTCCGTGAGTCCCCACTCTTGGGTGAATCAGTTGCTTACAGATCTTCGTCGGCGTCGCTGTCGCCGGCTTTTTGACCGCGCAGCTTGGCTTCCATGAAGGCATCCAAATCGCCGTCCATGACGCCAGAGACATCGCTGGTCTTCGCGCCGGTGCGGTGATCTTTCACCATCTGATAAGGCTGGAAGACGTAACTGCGGATCTGACTGCCCCAACCAATGTCGGTCTTCTCACCATACTGGCGGGCGATCTCGGCCTGGCGTTTGTCTTCTTCAATTTGGTAAAGCTTGGCCTTCAACATCGCCATGGCTTTGGCGCGGTTTTTCGGCTGACTTCGCTCCACCTGACAGGCAACGATGACACCCGACGGAATGTGGGTGATGCGAACCGCGGTTTCCACTTTGTTGACGTTCTGTCCACCTTTCCCACCTGCGCGGTAGGTGTCCACCTTGAGGTCATCCTCGCGGACGTCGATGTCGATGTCCTCTTCATTGTCTGGCGTGACATCGATGGAAGCAAAGGACGTGTGACGCTTCTTCGCCGCATCAAAAGGAGAGATGCGAACGAGGCGATGCACGCCACGCTCCGCCTGAAGGAAACCAAAGGCGTTTTCACCCACGATTTCGAGTGTGGCTGAACGTGTGCCCACGTCATCGCCTTCTTGATGATCAATGACCTGGACCTTGTAACCACGGCGCTCAGACCAGCGGACGAACATGCGCATGAGCATGTCAGCCCAGTCACAGGCCTCGGTGCCGCCCGCCCCAGAGTGGACGGTGAGGAAAGCATTGCCGTGATCAAAGGGACCTTTGAGCAGCAGTTCGAGCTCGTAATCCGCGATGGCTTTGCTCAGCGCATCAAACTCCGTCTGCACCTCGCGGTAGCTGTTGGTATCTCCCTGTTCTTTGGCCAGCTCAATGAGCACGGGGAAATCATCCACGCGCGATTCCAGCTCACCCAGCGGGGAGATCTGCTTTTTGATCACGTTGGCGCGATCAATCACTTTTTTGGCAGCGGTCTGGCTATCCCAGAAACCTGCGTCGGTCATTTTGTGTTCGAGCGCCGACAGCTCTTCCGTCAGAACGGGGAGGTCAAAGATACCTCCGGAGTTCGCTCAGGCGGCCTTTAAGGCTCGCCACGTCGAACGCCTGGAGGTCGGTCAGTACGGACTTGGGGGTCTTTTCCATCCTGGCTGATAGGACAGAGAAAATGCGGATGCAAGGGAGCAAATGCAGAATCTCAGCAGCGCCCACTTTTCTAGAGCAGGCGCTGCTGAGGGAAAGCTGCGAGAGATTACTTCAGCTCCTTGATGCGCAGGTTGCGGAACTTGTAGGTCGCACCTTTTTCACCGTGATGTTGGATCGCAATGACACCGCTGGCGTCCTTGTCGTCTTCGATGTCGGTGGTCGTCACGCCATTGACTTCGATCTTGATCTTCTTGCCCTGGCAAGTGATGCGATAGGTGTTCCAGTCGTTGCGTTTGAAGGCCTCACCGGCACGAGCGCGGAAAGCTTCTTCGCTCTCCTTGTTGCCTTTGATGGGGCTGATGAACCACATGCGGCGGCCTTCATCATAGAGCCCACCAGACCACTTGCGGTTGGCATCGCCATCGACCTCAGCTTGGTAACCCCATACCTTGTTCGGCTGCACCAAACCGCGGAAGATAAAGCCGCTGTTCGCCTTGCCTTCAGGAATGAAGACATCGCCCTCGAAGATGAAGTCGCTGTAGGACTTCTCGGTGATGACAAAGAATTTTTTCTCTCCAGTGAGGTGGATCTCGCCGTCCTTCACTTCGATCTGACCCCACTCATACGGGTTCTTCCAGCCGGTCATGGTTTTGCCATCAAAGAGAGGCGTGAATTCGGCAGGAGCATCCGCCGCAAAGATGGGCATGGCAGCGGCAGCGAGGGTAGCAAGGAAAAGGCGACGTGTGTTCATGGTTAGGGCAGTGAGTATGAGACGGAGTTCAGCGAAGGAAAAGAGACTTTCTGCACCATTCACAGGCGTAAAGAACGTCATGCTCCGATTGCTCTCCTCCCTCTGCCTGCCTGCCGTGGCGATGCTCAGCCTCGTGCAATGTTCCGGCCTGCCCCGCCCCGCACCGAGTGACATCGATCGCACCTCTCTCTATCAAGACGCAGGCAAGATTGTTCAGCGCTCCGCCACCTTCTCTGGCAAGTCCTGGCAACGCTACCAAAGCGTGGAAGTCAGCTATCGCGGTGAGTGGTCGAAGTTATCCCCCAAAATCCAACCCGTGCTGGTCGATGCCGATTTCCGCCGCAGCTCCGATGAAATTTACCGCCCTCGCAAAGGCAGTGTCCAGCAGACGCATCGCGGCCCTGGCGGCACCAAGACGGTGAAACGCGTGCGACGTGAGCCTGCCATCGTGACTTACAACGGCAAGACCTCACAAGACGCTGAGGTCATCGCCGCCGCCAATCTCGTGACCGATGCCTACACCCTGTTTTTGTTTGGAACAACCTGGCTGGAAAGTCAGAAAATGATCTTTCGGGATGTCGGCCAACGCCGCTTCGAGGGTGAAGTTTGTGATCTGGTCGCCGGCACCTTGAGGCCAGGCTTGGGCGACGCCAAAGAGGATGGCATCATTGCCTGGATCTCCCAAAAGACAGGCCTGCTGCGTCGGATTCAGTTTTCGATCAATGGTCTGGAGAGCACTCGCGGAGCCGATGCCGACGTGACGTTTCATGACTTCCTCATTGCTCCTGATGGTAGTGTCTGGCCGACTCGTTTTGTGGAGAAAGTTCAGCGCCCGTTTGTCTTCAAAGCTCACGAGTGGGAGCTGACAGGCCTGAAACTAGACGGGGAAAAAATTCGCTGATCATGGAAACTACCCACGCCTCCCTGATCATCCGACTTGCTTGGGAAGATCGCACCACGTTTGAGGAGATCGAAGAACGCACCGGCTACACCGAAGCACAGGTCATCGCCCTCATGCGGCGCGAGCTGAAGCCTTCAAGCTTTCGCCTCTGGCGCAAACGCGTCACAGGTCGTGTGACCAAACATCGCAAGCGCTTCGAGCAACGTCTCGTTCCCGAAAAAGATGACTTTGAAGCGTGACCCGCCAACGTGGCAGTGATAGTGTTCACGTGAACTTATGGAATTAGACCGCAAACTTGAGATCCTGGCCGATGCGGCAAAGTATGATGCCTCCTGCGCCAGTTCAGGAGCCGCGCGAAAGGATTCCCGTGGCGGTAAAGGCGTCGGCTCCACAGGTGGGGCTGGCATTTGTCACAGCTACACGCCGGATGGGCGTTGTGTGTCGCTTTTGAAGGTGCTGCTGACCAATGTTTGCCTTTACGATTGCCACTACTGCATCAACCGCCGGTCCTCGAATGTGCAGCGGGCGCACTTCACACCGGAGGAGGTGGTGAAGCTGACGCTGGACTTCTACAAACGAAACTACATCGAGGGACTGTTCCTCAGCAGCGGCATTGTGCGCAGCGCCGACTACACCATGGAGAGGGTCATTGAGGTGGCTCGGCAGTTGCGTGAGGTGCATCACTTTCGCGGTTACATCCATCTCAAAACCATCCCTGAGGCATCTCCTGAATTGATCGAAAAAGCCGGGCTCTATGCCGACCGCATCAGCATCAATGTCGAACTGCCAACACAAGAAGGCCTCGATAAGTTAGCGCCCGAGAAAAATCTCATGAACACCAAGCGGGCCATGGGAGGCATCCGCACGCGCATTGACGAAACCTTCGCCGCTAAAAAAGAAGCGCGAGTGATTCAAAATCGGCCGCGAGTGAAAGTGCCCGCCTTTGCTACAGGCCAGAGCACGCAGATGATCGTGGGGGCTGACAGTTCCAACGATGCCCTGGTTCTGAGCCGAGCCGATGAGCTGTATCGCGACTATCGACTGCGGCGCGTCTATTATAGCGGCTTCAGCCCGATCCCTGAACCGAGCGTGCTGTTACCGATCAAACCGCCACCCCTTGTGCGCGAACATCGTCTTTATCAGGCCGATTGGCTGCTGCGCTTTTATGGCTTTGAGGTCAATGAACTCCTGCCCGTGGAGAATCCTGATCTCGACCTCGAGATTGATCCCAAGCTTGCCTGGGCTTTGCGCAATCGACAGTTCTTCCCGGTGGACATCAACCGCGCCTCCCAGGAATGGCTCTGGCGCATCCCGGGTCTCGGAGTGACCAATGTGGCACGCATCCTCAGCGCTCGGCGTTACACGCGGCTGCACCTGACGGATCTTCAACGAATGCGGGTGAATTTAAAAAAGGTGCTGCCCTTCATCATCGCAGCCGATCACAGCCCGCGCATCGGCCAGCTCGAGAGTGATGAATTGCGCACGCATTTTCTGCCGGGACCTCGACAGCTAGAACTCGATTTCTCAGCTCCTGCCAGCACGGCTGCGGATGCCGTGATGGCGCTGAGCGGTCAGCTGTGAAGCCTCAACGGAAATAACCCGTGACCTTCATCTTGCGGCTGAAGATTTTATCTCCCGCAGCCACAAAGAGCAGGTCGTGATCTTTGCCCGCGAACTCGACACTGACCACCTTGCCATCGGCCACCGGTTTGGCGATGATGCCGGATAGGCGACCTGTGGGATCAAAGATCTGAATGCCCAGCTCCGTGGTGACAAAGTAACGTCCCTTTGACTCCGTCGTCGCACCATCGCCCGAGGCCGTTTCTTTGCCTACCGGCAGCCACATGGTCATGTAGGGGGCACCGGCAGTGAGCGTGCCATCTTCCTCAATGCGCCAGGCCCAGACGTTCTTTCCGCCATGCTCAGAAGCCACCAGCGTCGCTTCATCCGTGGAGATGGTGATGCCGTTGGGTTTCACAATGTGACCCGTGTCCGCAACGATGTGTTTTTTATCTGCGGTGATGAGGTGGATGCTCTGCGTCGGGGTCTCGGTGAAATAAAGGTGACCTTTTTTGCTGACGACCAAGTCATTGCACTTCACGCCGGTGAGCAGGACTTCCACGTCCCCTTTCATCGTGATGGCGATGATGCGCTGCTCCTTGTTGTGGCAGGCATAAAAGCGACCATCAGGCCCGATTTGCAGACCGCTGATGCCGGGCAGGTTGTCGAGAAAAAGATCCGTCTTCCCCGTGGCGGCATCGATCTTGTAAATGCCCTTCCCAGCCTTCACGTCCGTGAAGAACAGATTGCCTGCTGCATCCGTGCAGAGGCCATCGGTGAAGGCGTAACCGCTCGCCGCTTCTTTCCAGGGCTGATCGTCACTGATGTATTCATGCAGGGCAGTGTCCTGAGCGGAGGCGAAGAAAGGCAGAGCCAGGGTGGCGAGGAGAAGGCGTGGATTCATGGCGGAAAAGAGAGTGCGAGAGTGACGACTGACCTGGATTATTTCTTCCACAACCAACGCAGCGTATCGGGAAGCATCGCGGCGCCATGCTTGCCATTGTGCGTGCCTTCACCGAGAACGAACTGATAATCGTAGCCTGCAAACTTCAGCGCTGCGGCCATGTCCTGATTGGCCAGCGGCCAGTTGCCGAATTGGTTGTCGAGGTCATTCTTGCCGTCTTGGAGAAAGACCTTCAGAGGCTTTTTGTCGGCCTTGCGAATCAGCGCCGGATACACGTGGCCACCGCGAATGTTGGTGAAGGAACCGATGTGGCTGATGACCTTGCGGAAGGCATCAGGACGCTCCCATGCGACGGTGAAAGCGCAGATGCCACCGCTGCTATTGCCGCAGATGCCGCGTTCGTCGGGATTGTTGCTGAGGTTGTAATCCTTGGCCACGGCAGGCAGGATTTCCTCGATCAAAAAGCGGGCGTAAAGATCGCCTAACGAATCGTATTCAAAGCTGCGATTGCTGCGGGCTTTGATCTTGGCGTCCTTGTTCGGAAAGCTACCGGGTTGAATGAAGATGCCGATGGTGACCGGCATTTCCCCTTTGGCGATGAGGTTATCAAACACCACCGGTGCACGGAACTGGCCATCCGGTTTCACGAAACCTGCCCCATCACAGAAGACCATGACGGCGGCTGGTTTCTCCTTGTTGTATTGAGCCGGCACATAGATCCACCAATCACGCGTGGTGCCTGGAAAGATCTTCGACTCTGTCCAGGCGGGCATTTGGGTCACCTTGCCCTGTGGCACGCCTGGCTGCACTTCAGAATCAGGACCGAGCTTGTATTGATCATCCTGCGGAGCAGCGTGGGTGAAGGTGGCGAGGCAGAGACAGAGGGAAAAGAGATGAACTTTCATGCAGGGCGGAAGCGAACGAGAACGGAGCCTGACTTCTTACAGCCCACGCGGCGACATGGAATAAAGTCCCAAGGTTGCTTGAAAGGCGTGCTCCACGTTCATGCGCTTCAGTTCATGCCCGGCCCCCCAGGAATCGGTGAACAAGATTTCCTGCTTGGCGGTGTTGTAACCGATCACCATGCGCATGTGACCGCCGCTCACCTGCCCACCGGAGGGCAGGGCTGGCATCTCGGGATATTGGCCGATCTCTAGTCCCCAGAGCAGGGGCACGCCTTTGTCC
The DNA here is from genome assembly GCA_027483245.1 of Verrucomicrobiaceae bacterium. GTDB lineage: Bacteria > Verrucomicrobiota > Verrucomicrobiia > Verrucomicrobiales > Verrucomicrobiaceae > Prosthecobacter. Next base: position 11,868 of record JAIXVB010000357.1, read on the forward strand.
GCGTGTTCTTTGATCAGGACGATGAACTCACGCAGCGACACGCGTGGATTGCCCTTGGTGTCATAATACTTCTCGGGATTCACCAGGGGTTTGAAGGTGACATTGAAACGCCCATCCACCTTGGCCAGACTCTTCTGCATGTAGCGCACATTCGCGCCGGACTCGACATCGACATTCAGCAGCTGCGCCATCTCGTGCTGATCACAGGGGATCTGCATGTATTCAAACAACCGCTGGCAACTGGCCGCCACGCAGTAGCCCTTCGCCCCTTGATCGACCATCGGCACATTGGCGATGAAGACATCTCCCTCAGCCGTCTTCTGCACATTCTTCAGCAGGGCCATGCGCTGAACGCCGACACTCAGCTTGCCCATGCTCCAGTCCGCCTGCGACGGCGCGGCGATCTTCAGGCGCAAAAACTCAGGCTGATTGGACACGGAGTAGTCATTGTGTTCCAGCAGGGCGATTCCCTTCGGCGTGTCCCATCGCCAGCCGATGACTTTGCTCGCGGCATTGCCGGAGACGATTTGCTGACGCGGTGCGACCTTCATCAGTGGCCCGAGGTAGCGCCCGATCATCTTGTGAAGCGCATCAAACCTCCCCAGTTCGATCTTACCGGAGTCACCCCGGTTGTAAAAAGAGATCGTCGCACGCGCCACCTGTCCTTGAACAAATTCGACAATCGCCTCCTCGACTTGAATCGCCCCGCCAAAGAGCCCGAGTTTTGTCTCAATGTTGGTAAACATCTTCCGCGAAAAACGCGCCCGATCTTTCGTCGCTGACAGCCATTCGAATTGCGGCGGCTGCTCCTGCGGTGTGTCGGTGTGGACACGATACTTTGCCTCAAACATCGGCACCGTGGTCTGCCAGATCGAATGGAACTGAAGCAGCGGATCCAGCGAGGTCACCTCCAGAGTCTGAGCGGGAGCCAGCGTCGCCAAAAAACCTCCCACCCAGAGCAAAACCCATTTAAAAAAGCTCATCAGACGTGAATAGCCAAAGAGACTGCCTTAGGTCAAGATGAACTCTCTCTCGGCATGAAATCAGAGATCACTCGCTTTGCTCCCAGCCCCACTGGATGGCTGCACCTGGGTCATGCCTTCGCGGCCTTGTTTGCGCATGATAAAGCTCAGTCCACCGGCGGTCAGTTCCTCGTCCGATTGGAGGACATCGATGGCACTCGAACTCGCCCCGAGTATGAGCAGGCGTTGTTTGAGGATCTCCACTGGCTGGGTCTCACCTGGCAGAGGCCCGTGCGCAAACAATCGGATCACTTTGCCGACTATCGTGCCGCCTTGAACAAGCTGGATGCACTCGGGCTGCTCTACCCCTGCTTCTGCACGCGACGTGAGATTCAAGATGAAATCGCCCGCGCGGGTCAGGCACCCCACGGGCCCGATGGCGCGCTCTATCCAGGGACCTGCCGCGAACGCAGCGCTGACGAACGAGCTGAGCGCATCGCCCGAGGTCAGGCTTACGCTCTGCGATTGGATGCACACAGGGCCATGGCTCTCGTGGGACGACCGCTCACGTGGCGGGATCGCGATCGGGGCACCTTCCAGGCGACCCCCGAGATCTTTGGCGATGTCGTGCTCGCGCGCAAAGACACCCCCGCCAGCTATCATCTCGCCGTGGTGGTGGATGACGCCTTGCAGGGCATCACCCTGGTCACGCGAGGGGAGGACCTGCTGGAGGCGAGCCATCTGCACCGTCTGCTGCAGGAGCTGTTAAAGCTGCCCATTCCCGAATGGCAGCA
>JAIXVB010000361.1 GCA_027483245.1 Verrucomicrobiaceae bacterium
CCGGTGTTGCGCTTGGCGGCCCAGAAGGTGATGAGCAACGTGAAGGCCACGAAGCCCAGGAACATGATGAGGGAGATGGACATAGAGGGAGAGAGGACGAAAAACGAAAGGAGGAAGAAGAGATCCGTTTACTGATCTTTGATGACGCTCGCGGCAGACTTGTCCCAGCCTGTGGCGACACGGACATACACAAAGGCCATGATCCAGGCCATGAAGAACTGGGAGAGCGCGAAGACGTAGGCGATGTTCACCTCACCCCAGACCTTGGTTTTCATCAATTCGGGATAATAACCCACCAAGATCGGCAGGGCCAAGTAGTAGGCCATGAAGAAGATCGTCGCGGTGATGATGAACCGCGCTTTGCTCCGCAGCAGGTTGCGGAATTCTGGCTTGGCTTCGAGTTTGGCCCAATCGACCGGTGATTTAATTTCTTGCATGGCGCGCGACAGTACGGAGCCGACTGAAAAATGGCAAGAAGGGAATCTTGCGGGTCGAATTAACCGGCGTCGCTTTAGCTGTCCGAAGCTTGCTCCAAGGCTCCATCGCGGTGAGTCGGCGTGGGTTTGCCGGGCCGGAAGTGCTCTTCATGCTCGAGCTTGGCGATGAGTGTGGGGAAGCTGGCGGTGGTCAGGGTGAGTCCCGATTGCACGGCCTGCATCAGGGTCGCGGGATCTGCCTCGGCGCGCAGATTGACGATGAGCTGCCCGCCTTCGCTCGGTTCATCGAGTTCCATGCCGAGTTCGGGGATGTAATCGCTGCGCACGAGATTGATGCTGGCCAATTCACCGGCGATGCCGTCATCCGGGCTGTAGGTCATTTTGAAATGGGCGATTTCAGTGCCTTCGCTCTGGAGTTGTGTTTGCACCTGCGTGGCAAGCGCGCGGAGAAAGGCGTTGGCATCGAACTCGTCGGTCGCCTTCAGGGTGATCGTGGCATTGAGCCAACCGAGCAGCGCCTCGCCATCGGCATAGACTTCATAGTCCACGGCCATGGGATTGCGCCGCGCTTGTTCATCGGTCATGAGTTGAGCAAAGAGATCGGTGAGGCCGGTTTCTTGTCGGGGCGAAGCGGTGAGGATATCGGCGAGAGGAAATTCACGAGTCAGCACCGTGTGCAGTTCCTCTCGTTCCGCATCGCTGATGAGATCGCTTTTGCTGATGACGATGATGTCGGCCTCTTCGAGCTGCTTTTTAAAAATGTAAGCGACCTTGCTGGAGAAACTGCCGCCGCTGTCCAGGCCAAAGACACGACGCGCCCGGACAGGATCGACCAGCACGCTGAGTGGAGCGATGGTGAAGGCATCGCCATACATGCGGCGGAGCGGGTAGGTGACGGTGGCGACGAGATCCGTGCAGCTGCCGACGGGTTCGGCGATGAAAACATCCGGTTTGCTCTGATCGGAGAGTTTGTTGGCGGCATCGACCAAGGTATTGAAGCGACAGCAGAAGCAGCCACCTGCGATTTCCTCGGTGGCGTAACCCTGACCGCGCAGCAGCTTGGTATCGACCAGACCTCCGGCTTGATCATTGGTGATCAGGCCCACGCGCAGTCCTTGATCGGTCAGGTGTTTGGCGAGGCGGCCAACGGTGGTGGTCTTTCCGGCTCCGAGGAAGCCGCCGATCATGATGTAACGCGCTTTGGTGGACATGGGGGTCGTTTGCAAACCATTAAAACGAAGGCGGCACCAGCTGCCATCATCTTATTTGCATCAAAGCGCAAAAAACGATCCGGGCGAAAGGCATCTCAGGCCTGGAATTGATCCAGGTGAAACTGGCAGCAGCCGAGGTCGAGGGTTTGGGTGCCCGGTTTCATGCGGGTTCGGAAGTCTTCGGCCAGGGAATAGACACGCTGTTGGCTGTTTTTTTCGACTTCGATCAGGCCGGCCTCGCGGAGGACCCGCAGATGTTTGGAGGCATTGTAAGCGGTGATGCTCAAGACTTCGCAGAGCCTGTTCACGCACTGGGGACCGTCTAAAAGCGAGCGCACCAGGGCGAAACGCGTGGGTTCTCCCAAAGCGCGCATGGCGCTGAGGCAATCAAAAGGAACACGACGGCTGCTGCGAGGCATGGGCGATCTTTATCAGGGAAGCTTACGTTCGTCCACCGCTTCCAAGCCATCGCGCCAGCGCACCAGACTGTCCAACGTCACGCGGGTGATTTCGCTCAGCGCCTCCTGGGTGAGAAAGGCCTGATGCGAGGTGATCAGCACATTGGGAAAGGTCAGCAGCAGGGCCAGGCGATCATCGCGCAGGACTTCGCCCGAATGATCTTCAAAAAAGATGCCCTCTTCCTCTTCATAGACATCCAGGGCCACGCCGCCGAGGTGACCGGATTTCAGGGCGGCGATGACGGCATCGGTCTCCACGAGTTTGCCTCGGCTGGTGTTGATCAGATAAGCGCCCGGTTTCATCTGCGAGATGGTTTGTTCATTCAGCAGATGTTTGGTCGTGGGACTCAGCGGCAGATGCAGGGAAACGACATCGCTTTGAGTCAGCAACTCCTCCAGCGTCCGATAATGCACCGAATGAGAGGCAGCCCACTCGGCTTGAGGAAAGGGATCGTAGGCGATCACTTCGCAGCCGAATCCACGAAAAATCTGGGCGGTGATGCGGCCGATTTTGCCGGTGCCGATGATGCCGACCGTTTTGCCATGGAGATCAAAGCCGACCAAACCGGCGAGGGAGAAGTTTTGCTCACGCACTCGATTGTAGGCGCGGTGGAGTTTGCGATTCAGCGTCATCAGCAGTGCCACCGTGTGTTCGGCCACGGCGTGAGGAGAATAAGCAGGAACGCGCACCACCAGCAGACCGTGTTGTTTGGCGGCAGCCAGATCGACGTTGTTAAAACCCGCGCAGCGCAGGGCGATGACCTTGATGCCCAGTTCGGCGAGTTGCGCGATGCAGGCGGCATCGACCCGATCATTCACAAACACACACACGGCCTGAGCTCCCGCAGCGGCATTGACCGTGGTGCTGCTCAGACGAAACTCATGAAAGTGCCACTCGAAGTCCGCATATCCCGGCGCATGGCTAAAAAATTCTCGATCATAGGGTTTCGTATCGAAAAAGGCGATGGTCATGCCGTGACGCTAAGCCAGGGATAATGGATCGCTACTCTCACCTTGAGCTGCTTTGCCCGCATCTTGCCTGCCCAAAAACTTGCCAGCAGGCGTATCCGAGTCCAAGAAAGCTTTCCCTTTTTTCCTGACTCCAACCATGTCTATCTGGAACTACGCCAATCCGCAGCTCAAAGACCTCGTCGCTTATGAGCCCGGCAAACCCATCGAAGACGTCGCTCGTGAACTCGGCCTGAAGCCGCAGGACATCATCAAGATGGCCTCCAATGAGAACCCGCTGGGGCCATCGCCAAAAGCCATCGAGGCCATGCAGGAGGCGGTCAAAGAGGTGCACATTTATCCCGATGGTGCCTCGTATCGTTTGCGCGAGGCTTTGGCCAAGAAGTTCGACCTGGAAATGGGCAACCTCATCATTGGCTGTGGCAGCAATGAGATCATCGAGTTCATTGGTCACGCCTTTCTCCAACCCGGCGACAACATCATCACCGCGAAACACGCCTTCCTGGTTTACAAGTTGATGGCCAAGGTTTTCGGCGCTGAAACCATCGAGATCGAGGATCCTGGTTATGTCCATGATCTCGACGCCATGGCTGCGGCCATCACGCCGCGCACCAAGAAGATTTTCATCGCCAATCCCAACAACCCCACGGGCACGCTGGTGACACAGGAGGCCATTGATCGCTTCATGGACAAAGTCCCTCCCCATGTCGTGGTGGTCTTTGATGAGGCCTACTATGAGTTCCTCGACAATCCACCGGACACCCTGAAGTATGTCCGCCAGGGCCGCAATGTCGTCGTCCTGCGCACCTTCTCAAAGATCCAAGGTCTCGCAGGAACTCGTGTCGGTTACGGCATCGCCAACAAGGAATTGATCGATGTGCTTCAGCGCACGCGCCAGCCTTTCAACATCAACTCGATCGCCCAAGCGGGTGCTCTCGCCGGTCTGTTGGATCAAGAGCATCAGGACAAGACCAAGGCCATCACCGATGAAGGCCGCGCTTATCTCCAGCAGCAATTTGGGGAACTCGGTCTCGAATACATCCCCAGTTACGCCAACTTCGTTCTCGTCAAAGTCGGCGATGGCAATGCGGTGTTCAAAGCCATGATGAATCAGGGTGTGATCATCCGTGCCATGGCCTCCTACAAGCTGCCTGAGTGGGTGCGCATTTCGATCGGCACCATGCCGCAGAACGTGCGCTGCATTGAGGTGCTGAAAGAAGTGCTCGGTAAGTAAGAGCGACGCCAGCCTTCATAGACAGATCCCGCTGGATCGGGAGGCTCAAGCCTTGGGCCTCCCGATCAGAGCGCATGTTATGGCAGGCTGAAAGCGCTGCAGAATCGGCACTTTCAGCTCTCTGAACAGAGAACGAGCTTGGAAGCCCCCCTTTCATGAACGAATGATTGGTTCGATTCACCTTGGCTCATGCAAAGTCTCTGGAATTATCTCGCCGCTCTTTCGACGGGGAGAATCATCCTCTGGTGCTACGCCCTCTGGTATGTGGTGAATGTGGCGTTTCACTTTGATCCGACCCCGCGCCTTTGGCTTACATCGGTTGGTCTCAGTGGCATCATTGGGGCCGCGTTGCTGATCAGCACCCAATCCACCGGGCGCTGGGTATGGCCTGAAAAATGGGTCACGTTTCGCCTGCTGCTCATGCCCTTTTGTGTGAGCAGTTTCGCCGCGCTGGTGAAGGACGCTGGATTCATCCTGATCTTCCCACCGACCTGGCAGGAAAATCTAACGGGGCTCGGATTGATCGCTCTTTTTCTCAGCGTTGTGTTGGCCGTGAAGCGGCTGAAGCCTTGATTCACCGCGAGGGGAGCTGCAGCCAAGGCCACATTTTTGCATCCCTTTCGCTTCAAAGGCCCGTGAAAACTCGTTTTACGGTCTTGCCACTTTGGCCTGTGTGCTTCACTCTCCGCGCCCATGAGCCAACCCGCACCTCTTCTCGACGACAACGCCCCGTGGTATAAGCACCTGACTTCCTACCATTGGTTCGTCTTCATGGTGGCTTCATTGGCGTGGTTGTTTGATTGCCTGGATCAGCAGCTTTTCCTGCTGGCTCGCAATGGTGCCATGAAAGCGCTGCTGCCGCCGGACATGGACGCGATCAAGTATGGTGGCTATGCGACATCCATCTTCGTTGCCGGTTGGGCCACGGGTGGATTGATCTTTGGTTCTGTGGGGGACCGGATTGGCCGGGCGAAGACCCTGACGATGACAGTTCTGATTTACTCCGTGTGCACAGGTTTGTCGGCTTTCTCTCAAGGGTGGGTGGACTTTGCAATTTTCCGTTTCCTGACGGGTCTCGGTGTGGGTGGGGTCTTCGGTCTGGCGGTTGCTCTGGTGGCAGACACGCTGCCTGACCGCGCTCGCACAGGTGCCCTGGGCACGTTGCAAGCTCTTTCAGCGGTGGGAAATGTCACGGCGGGTTTGGTGAGCATGGGCATGGGCCATTTGGAAGGCACCAAGTTCATCGAGCCTGGAACCGCGTGGAAATACATGTTTTTGGTCGGTGCACTGCCTGCCTTCCTGTGTGTGTTCATTCAGATTCGCCTGAAGGAGCCTGAGAAATGGGTGAAGGCACGTGCCGCAGGCAAGGCTGCAGGTGTGAAATTTGGTTCTTACAGTGCGCTGCTCGGAGATGTGCGTTGGCGTAAAAATGCTCTGCTTGGCATGATGCTTTGCGTGGCAGGCGTGATCGGTCTGTGGGGCATTGGTTTCTTCAGCCCTGAGTTGGTTGGGGATGTGATGCAGCGCTCGCTGCTTGAGGAAGGCGTGGCCGCTGACAAAATTGCCGGAGAGAAGACATTCTGGATCGGAGTGAATTCGATCGTCCAGAACATCGGTGCCTTCATCGGCATGCTTGTTTTCACGAAATTCGCCCAGAGCCTCGGTCGCAAAAAGGCCTTCGCGATTGCATATGTCCTGGCCCTGGTTTCAACGGTCGGTTATTTCCAGCTTTTCAATGGTCGCGGTGACATCTGGATGAGTGCGATCATGGGGGGGTGCCAATTGGCTCTCTTCGCAGGTTTTGCCATCTACTTGCCAGAGCTTTTCCCCACCAGTCTGCGCAGCACCGGCACGAGCTTTTGTTATAACGTGGGCCGCTTTGTCGCAGCCAGCGGTCCGTTCACGTTGGGCAGTCTCCAGGCCGCGCTGAAAGCAGGTGCAACGACCCCTGAAGCCAAGCTCGAAGCCTTCCGCAATGCTTGCTCTTACATGAGCGTCGTGTTCCTGGTCGGCCTCATCGCTCTGTGGTTCCTGCCAGAAACCAAAGGCCGGGCGATGCCAGAAGACTGAGTGGACGTGAAAAGGTCAAAGCCCCGATCACTGACCACTGAATACTGAATACAAACGCCGCCCCATGTCCCCCGCAGATCTCGCTGCTGCTGCCACCCTCCCTCCTGGCTTGAGCCTGGAGGCGCAGGCACTTTGGCATGCGAAGCACGGTGAATGGGAAGCGGCGCATAACATCGCTCAGGACATCCACACGCCGCTAGGCTCCTGGATTCATGCGCTGTTGCACGTGATCGAGGGCGATCAATGGAATGGCGATTACTGGTTTGCGAAGGCTAAAAAACCCTCGCGTGGACCGAAGGAGATCGATGCCTTGTGGCA
>JAIXVB010000243.1 GCA_027483245.1 Verrucomicrobiaceae bacterium
ACCCTGTCTCTAGACCTGCTGCGGACTCGTGTAAAGCCACGTCCCACAGCACTCGGTCCACGTCACTTCAGCTTCCACAGCTTCTTATCACTGCGCACAAACAACGCGCCACCACTCAGAGCCGGCGTGCTCAGCAGCGTGTCTTTCAGCTCCACCGTGTGCACGACCTCACCCTCCTTCGCCGTGGTGTCCACGACTTGGAAATCTCCGCGCTCACTGACGATGTAGATGTATTTCCCCGCGGCGATCGGCGAGCCACTGAAGGGCCCCTTGAGACGCAGCTTCCAGGCTTCATCACCATTGGCAATGCTCGCCTTGATCAGCACCCCGGTGCCATTGAGCACGTAGATCGAGTCCCCAATGACCAGCGGGCTTCCCGTGCCGGGCTTCAGACCCCCGGCGCGCCAGAGCTGCGAGGCCGAACCCTTCTCCGGCACCAGCGCCGTGACCCCGTTGGAGGGCACATAGATCGCGTTCTCCGTCACCGCCGAGCTGGGGATCGTCGCGGCGCCATCGGTGTAATCCCACACAATCTCACCCGTCTTCGGGTTCACCCCCGTCAGGCCCTTGCTCGATTGCAAAGCCACCGTGTCCTTAAACACCACCGCGCTCGTCCAGTTCGCCGCTTTCGGGCGCTCCTTCTTCCAGCGGTTCTTGCCAGTCACCACATCGATGCCCACCGCCAGCGACTCACTGTCGTTCTCGCTCTGCACCACCAGCGTGTCACCCACCACCACGGGTGAGGAGGACATGCCGAGGCTGTTGCTGGCATTCGCGTAATCATAGGTTAGACCGCGCAGCCACAGCAGATTGCCCACGAGGTCAAAGGCGAAGAGATCATTCGAGGAGTAGAGAGCGAAGACCCGCTCCCCATCACTGCACGGCGTCGCCGCTGCCACGCTCGTTTTGTTGTGCGCCATCGTCCGGCCCGTCGCCTTCATGACCCGCTCCCACAGCTTCTTGCCATCCACCGTGCTGAAGCAAAAGACGTGCAGGTTTGCCTGATCCGGCCCGCTGGCACAGGTGAGAAAAAGTTTGTCGCCCACGATGATCGGGCTGCTCAGACCCCGACCCGGCAGGTCCACACTCCAGTCCACCGCCACCTTTGGGCCCGGGGCCGCTTCGGTGGAGACGGCTGAGGCATTCGGACCCCGGAACTGCGGCCAGTCAGCCGCCCAGGAGGCAGCGTGAAAGGCCGGGGATGACAGCAGCAAGGCAGAGAGAAAGAGCGAGCGTGACATGGCAGACAGAGGGTGAGATTAAGGCAGTTCTTTGAGCTGGATGCGGCGGTATTCCATCTGACCGCGATCCCCTTCCAGGCCGATCGGGCCCGTCTCCGGCAGCTTCAGCTCAGCCTCCAGCACCTCCCCATTGCAGGTGCAGTGGGCCACGCCGTCCTTCACCGTCACTTCGACCTGATTCCAATCCTGCGCCTTGTAGCTCTTCAGTTCCTTGTAGGGACCGGCGACCAGATAATCCCGGCATTGCAACTGCGGCTTGCGGATGAAGATGCCACTGTCTGCATTGACCGAAGCGCGGAACTCCAGCTTCAGCACGAAGTTCTTCGGGAACTCCGCGACCGTGTAGATCTGGCCCGTGAGCTTGTCCATCTCCTCCGGGAAACTCACCGTCAGGACACCGTCCTTGGCGAAGTAGCGTCCAGCATCCTTGGCCTCTGTCTGGCCCTCATACTTCGCCAAGATCTCTCCCGGCTTCGTGTCTTCCTTCTTCGTCTTGGCACGGAAGCACCAGCCCGTGAGATCCTTGCCATTGAACAGGCTGACAAAGCCCGGCTCAGGGGTGAAATCCTCCGCGTGAGCTGAAGTGAAGAGACAAGCGACGAGCGCGGTGGTGAGGAGGTAGCGTGGTTTCATGATCATTTAAAAAGAGGTTACTTGGCAGCAGCGATTGCGGTTCCGGTGGCATCGCAGAGGCGCAGTTGAAACTGCCATTCCACGGTCCACTGTTCGGTCTGCTCATTCTGGCAGACCTTCACCAGCAGGGCGTTCTTGCCCTTTTTCAGCTTCACCGGAAGCTTGTATTGGTCCAGCTTCGCGCCGCGGTGGTATTCATCACGGGCAAACAGCAGCTCACCATTCAGCCAGACCTTCCAGCCATTCTTGCAGCCTAACCGGATTTGCGCCTCGCGCTCCTCAGCCGAATCAAACTCCGTGTAGGCATACCCGGTCACCTCCTTCAGCATCGTGAAGGGTTTGTTAAAATCGATCTGACCATACTCATCCTTGCTGGTGAAGGCCGTCCACTTCGCCTCGCCATTCTTGCCCGGGTAAACCGCGTCCAGCTTGATCTCCTTCTCCGGCGGGAACTCCGTGTCGAATCCCTTGCGCTCCACATTCATGAAGGGGGCGATGAGCTGCCAGTCCATGAGAAACCCAAAGTGCTTGGGCAGGTCCACCGGTTTGCCCAGGTCCTTCAGTTTCTTGGCCAGTGCCTTGATCTGGTCTTCATCATGCGCGCCCTTCATCGCCTGTTCATAGGATGCTATGGCCACATCCTTTTTCTCCTGAGCCAGGGCCTCGTCCCCAGCCTCCAGCAGCTTCGCCACCGGATGACGCCGCAACTCACTGCTCGGGTCCTCCAGCAGCGTCGGGGTGATCTTTTCCGCCAGGGCTGGCTCCGCCCGCTGAATCAGGTCAAAGGCCACCACGCGCGCCGTCGGACTGTTCTTCGTGTCGGCTAAAAAAGCCTGCACTGCCTGCACCGGCAGCGTCTTCGCCGCCACGGCCTGATCCGCGATCACGCCCACCGCTGCACGCAGCCAGTTCTCCGCCAGCGGATTCGCCCCATTCATGCCTGCCAGCACCTCCGGCAGCATCGCCGGGTCCGCCTTTGTCAGCGCCTGCCAGGCTGCCGTCGCCTGCTCATTGCCCGCGCCCTCTTTCCCCACCGCACGGATCTGCTCCAGCGGCGACTGAAGACTGGCGGCATAGAGAGGACAAGCGAACAGAAAAGGGAGCAGGAGCAGTTTCATGAGTGGCGGAAACAACGCTACAACGCCGCCCAGCGTTTCGTCACGCTCTGCTTTCAGGAAAAAATCCCTACCTTCAACGCGCGGCGCTTGCAGTAGCAAACTCCCTATCTTGGGGCCACCGCCGTCAGGTCTCACGTCGTCGGCCATCACCCTTCATCATTGGATCTCAAGGCCTCCGAAAGAGCGCACCTTCATCTCCTTGCGCAGAGGCTCCGAGGCGGCTCACTGGCGCAGGGACCATTCCTTCATCCAGGCGGCGCCGAGGCCTTTTTCGGCGGCGGTGGCGAAGGCGTCGATCTCGGGCAGGGCGATCTGGGAGGTCTCGGCGGCGAGTTGGCGGTAGATTTTGGCGAACTGACGGGAGCCTTCGTTCAGGCAGGTCTCGGCGTTGGCGTCCTCAAAGGCGGCCTTGGCACTGCCGAGCATGAAGGCGCTGAGCAGCTTTTGCTCGGTCCCGGGGGCCTTTTTCGCGCAGTGATCCAGCCAGGCGGCGACGGGTTGCTCGGGGATGTTGATCGGGAAATACGGGGTCTGTTTGAGGTAGGCCAGCACGGCAGCCGCGGCCTGTTCGCCGTCGTTCGACAGCGGATTGGCGAGGTATTCCCGGACCAACTCCTGGATGTGACTGCGCAGGGAGGGATCTTTGAGAATCTGGAAGAGGAGGCCGACGAAGCCTTTCATGGCGGCTTCCCCGGTGTCGCCGGTGTCTGCCGGGCGCATGTAGCGGATGGTGATCAGGTGCCCCTCGAAGATCGTGATGCCGGTCCACTGGCGGATTTCGGCCTCCGCTGCGCCTTCATCGGAGAAACCCAGACGGGTGGCGGTGATGACGCGGGTGGCGATGGGCAGCGACTCTTTTTGCCAAAGGTCCAGCTCCCCGAGCGCGAACTCGCCGACCTGCATGCCTTTGTAGCGGCCCTGCTTCACCATGGCCTCGAAGTCCACTTTCACGACGTCCATCTCATTGAGGATGAGGCGCTGTTTGTCCTCCAGGGAGGCGGGCACGTTGGGCAGCTTGAAGAAAAACACGTCTGCCCGCGCGCGCTGGTCCAGGTTTTCATAACGGATGAAGGAACCGCCGGAGTCGTAACTGAACTCGCCCGCCAGATCGTAACCCCCCAGCACCTGGGGAAAGGAAAGGCCGGTCGCCTCATGCTTCCAGGCGCGACCATCGGGGCTGGGGGCCTTCCAGGCGCCGCCGGGCTCTGCGGCGCTGAGATCGCCCCGGGAGACCAGGAGGAGGCTGACAAGGGAGAGAAAATAAAGGGGGATTTTCACGAGGCCGATGTTGCCTGCCTACGTGCCCCGATGCAATGGCAAAGCGGGCGCGTTTCCTGCTCTTGACTCTCCCCCTCCTGCCGCCGAACTACTGCCCCTTCAATTCCTGACCCCACCCCGCTGACAATGCCCCGCCGAATCACCTACCGCGACGCCATCCGTGAAGCCCTCGACGAAGAGATCGCCCGCGACCCCATGGTCGTCGTCATGGGCGAAGAAGTCGCCCAATACAACGGTGCCTACAAGGTCACCCAAGGCCTCTGGGACAAGTGGGGTGACAAACGGCTCGTCGATACGCCCATCAGTGAAGCCGGTTTCATCGGCATGGGTGTCGGAGCCAGCATGCTCGGCGTGCGCCCGGTCATGGAGCTGATGTTTTGGAGCTTTTACACGGTGGCCTGGGATCAGATCGTCAACAACGCGGCCATGGTCCGCTACATGTCCGGCGGCAAGATCAACTGCCCGATCGTCGTCCGCGGTCCTGCCAACGGCGGCACCAGTGTCGGCGCCACGCACAGTCACACGCCAGAAAACATCATGGCCAGCGTCCCTGGCATGAAGTGTGTGGTCCCCAGCAACGCCTACGATGCCAAGGGCCTCATGAAAGCAGCCATTCGTGACAATGACCCGGTCATGTTCATGGAAAGCACCGTCCTTTACGGAGCAGAGTGGGACGTGCCCGCCAACGACGAACTCCCTGGCGGCGAACTGTTCATCCCGCTCGGCCTCGCCGACATCAAACGTGAAGGCACCGACATCTCCCTCATCGCCCACGGTCGCGCCGTGATCACCTGTCTGGAAGCCGCTCGCATCCTCGAGGAAGAACACGGCATCAGCGCTGAAGTCGTCGATGTCCGCAGCATCCGCCCGCTGGATGAAGAGACCATTTTGAACTCCGTGGCCAAGACCCACCGCGCCATTTACGTGGAAGAAGGCAAGCCCTTCTGCGGCGTCGGTGCCCAGATCGCTTACAGCATTCAGGCGCAAATCTTTGACGAGCTGGA
>JAIXVB010000096.1 GCA_027483245.1 Verrucomicrobiaceae bacterium
ACCAGCCTCAGCGACCCATCCTGCCCAAACGACCGTCGTTTGACCAGCCTCAGCGACCCATCCTGCCCAAACGACCGTCATTTGACCAGCCTCAGCGACCCATCCTGCCCAAACGACCGTCGTTTGACCAGCCTCAGCGACCCATCCTGCCCAAACGACCGTCGTTTGGTTAGCCACACGTCGTCAGACCTTAAGTTTGACCAGGGTTTGAATCTGACCTTCCCCCCTCACCCACTCCGCCCATGAAAATCGCGACCTTTGATTCGGGGTTGCGCTGGGATGCCCCAAATCTGCGCTGGGATAACACCGCTCCTGTTCAGGAACCCGGCGATCCTGGATACATCACTCCTCTTTTCCCATCCAATCCACCAAAAACCTACCGAACCATGAGTCATAATCAAATCCCCACAGCCCAACGCCCCCTGCTCGCCCTAGCGGAAAACTGCACCCAAGGTTGTGCGGTGCTGGAAAACAGCCTTCCCTTGAAACTGGTGCGTCAGTCCGACCTGCGTCTCAGCCTCACCGCCCTGAAAGGCGATCCCACCGCCACACCGCCCGTCCTGGGTCTCCTCTATCAGTTCAAACAGGCAGAGCTCACCCACGAAGCCATGCAGAAAGCTCGGAAAGACAAGAATGTCGAGTGCCGCATCTTTCTCACCGCCGCACGTGCCTCCTTGATCAGCATCCTCGGACGTGACGCCTCCCTCGAATGGGCTCAGGCGGGCTTCACCAATCCGCCTACCAACTCCAACGCCGTGCCCAACTCTCAAGAGGGCCGCCTGCATTGTCTGTCCGCTCTGGCGAATTATCTCACCCAACATCCCAACTACGAGAACCCCACCGGGGGCCCACGCCCCGAAGTCACCGCTGCTCGCGCCCAGGCCCTGCACCAGGAACTCAGCGCCTGTCGCCACGCTGCCAATGCCGCCGCCAACGACCAAGAAATCGCACTCCAGACCAAACTGTCTGCCCTCAAGACCCTGCGCGCCCAGCTCATGGCCCTGGTCGATGAACTGCAACTGCGTCTCTCCGACGACGATCCCCGCTGGGAGGTCTTTGGCCTCAACATCCCCGCCGATCCACGCGCCCCCGAACCTGCCACCGACCTGATCCTCAGTCCCGCTGGTCCCGGCAGAATCGCCGCCGAGTGGCAGCGCGGCATGCGCAGCAGCGACGACCGCATCCTGATCAAAGTTCACGGCACCGACACCGACTTCCGCGTCCATGGCAAAAGCGGGGGCGACTCCGAAGAACTGCTCAAAAACCTCACCAGCGGCAGCACGATTGAAATCATGATCATCGCCCTCAACGGCGACCTCGAAGCCCCCACGGGCCCCGTGGCGCAGATCGTCGTGCCGTAGCGCTCTCCGCATAGCACGGGCTTTCCAGCCCGTGGTCCCCGTTTCAGTGTTCAGTGTTCGTAGTTCGGGCTTTAGCCCGCGCTGGATGTATGAGGGCTCAGAAAACGGTCCCGCACTCGGGACCGAACTACAAACAGAGCTCTCGGCCCGTGAGACCTCGACACGCTGAAGAACCGAGGACGAGTTCGAGGAGGAGGACGAGGACGATCTCTGACCCGAGCTTTTCCCAGCATTCAGGGGAGGAAGAGTAAGAGGAGGAGGAAGAGGAAGAGAAGGATGTCAGGCTTCAGAGCCTCTGACCCTTTTCCCTTTTCCCTCTGCCCACCCTTTACCCTTTCTCAATGCCCAACTTCAGCAGGTGCATCCAGGTTCTTCGGCGGCCAGAAGGCCACGAGCAAGAGCACGGAAGCGCCCAGGGAAAGACCGGTGGGCCAGAGGAACAGCTCCTGATAATTCACCACGCCTTCAGGGCTTGTCAGCTTGCCTTGCAGCGGAATGAAGAACCATTTCGCGGCGAGATCACCGAGTCCGAGAACCAGCAGATTGAAGAGTCCCTGGGCGCTGGAACGCACGTCTTTCGGGAAGGCGGCATCAATGAAGATGTAGAGCGTGGCAAAGAAGAAGGCGTAGCAGATGCCATGCAACACCTGGACCAGGATGATCATGGTCTGATTCTGCGGCATGAAGGCAAACACGGCGAAACGCGCCGCATGACCGAGGATGCCCAAGATCATGGTCGTCTTCCAGCCCATGCGAGAGAGGAACCAGCCCAGCACCGCCATGGTCAAAATCTCGGCCACCTGACCGATGCTCATCACCGGCATGATCCACTTGGGCTCGATACCAACTACATCGCTGCGAAGAAAGCCATCAGCTAAAATAAAATAACCGTTATGAATCGTGGCATCAATGAAGGTAACAATAAAAAGCACCAGCAAGTAAGGTTTGCTCAGAAACTTCACCGCGCGCAGCCAAGCGAAACCGCTCTCACCAGTCACGGCCGCTTTGGGCGGTGTGTGAGGCAGAATCAAACTGAAACCCGCCAGGACCAGTGAGGCCAGACCGCTGATCAGGAAGATGTTTTGACTCGCCGTAACCGCCTCAGCCCCAACTTTGCCATCAAGCACGAAAAACAAGGGCCAAGCGGCCAAGATCCAACCAATGGTGCCACCCATGCGCACCAGACCGAACTCCTTTTTTGCATCCTTCAAATGGGCAAAGGCGATCGAGTTGGAAACCGAAATGGTCGGCACATAAAGCAGGCTGTGCACGAGCATGAGGCCGAAGAAGGTGGGGAAATCCTTGGCCCAATACATGCCCAAGATGGCGAGACCACCGACCAAATGACTGAACGACATGAATTTCTCCGCCGCGAAGCTGCGATCGGCGAATTGGTTGCTGAAAAAGATGCCCACCACGGATGCGATGGCAAAAGCGCTTCCCACTGCCTTGACCTGAAGTTCTGTAAAATTCAGTCCATCCTTGCCCATGTATCCCCAAATCAATGGCAGCCAAGCTCCCCAAATGAAGAACTCGAGGACCATCATGACGAATAGTTTCTTGGCAGCAGGTGATTTCATAAAACGCGCGAGACTAGGGACTGGTGATGAATGTGGCAACTGCGAATGCGGTTGCAGACAAAAGTGTGACGGCCTTTGGCCAAATGAAGAACGCAGCTTGATCTTTTTGTGATCTGAAAGCCGGGAAAGGCCTTTTCAAATCCACCGCTCAGTCCGCTCATTTGGCCCGCAGATCATAACAAACGAGGCGTTCACGCTGGCGCACGATCAGACGTCCATCGCTGAGCGCCGGGGAGGTGCAGCCCATGCCTTCGACTTTGGCACGACCGAGTTGATGATAACCATCGGCCTGAGCTTTGACGATGCGCAGGTGGGTGCCGTTGTTCTCATAGACGATCAGTTTTCCGTCCGCGATGATCGGGCTGGTGATGGTGCTGTTCACTTCATTCTCCACCCAGGTCACCTTGCCCGTGGCCAGTTCGACACACTGATGTTTGCCACCGCAGGTCAGATACACATGCCCTTCATGAATCAGTGGGCTGCCGCTGTAGCGCATGGTGACCCAAAAGTGTGACCAGACTGCCTTGGGCGCAGCGCCCTGAACGGCCTGATAGGCACGCAGTCCGACATCCTTGGCACCACTGTAGATCACCAGCCAATCGCCCTGGGTGACGGGAGTGGATTGGCCACCGCCTTCGACTTGCCAGAGCACCTTGCCCTCGGCCGGGGAGAGTCCGTAGAGGGCGTTGTTGCCGACGATCAAAAGCACGGGCTCACCGGAGGTCGGTGTCCACCAGGAGGGGCTGCCGGTGTTGCCTTTGGCCAGGGGTTGCTCCCAGAGCAGTTTGCCATCTTCCACGGCAAAGGCCTGCGCTTTTCCAGCGGCCATGTAAACCGCTTTTCCCACGACCAGGGGCGATGCCGCA
The DNA here is from genome assembly GCA_027483245.1 of Verrucomicrobiaceae bacterium. Taxonomy (GTDB): domain Bacteria; phylum Verrucomicrobiota; class Verrucomicrobiia; order Verrucomicrobiales; family Verrucomicrobiaceae; genus Prosthecobacter. Next base: position 3,808 of record JAIXVB010000096.1, read on the forward strand.
GGACCACCCGCAGGCAGTTCGGCTTTCCAGATCAGGCTGCCATCGTCTTGTTTGAGGCAGTAAAGATGCGTGCTCCCCGCGGCATACACACGTCCATCGACCACGGCCGCGGTGCTGCTGCTGCTGCGACCGGTGGGCTTGCCTTCGACTTCAAATTTCCAGGTCTGCTTGCCCGTCCGCACATCCAGGCAAACGACGACATCTTTGGCGACCTTGATGGTGTTGGGCACGGCAGCGACGAGCTTGTCCTTCACGGGTTGCGAGAACTTCTCGGACTCCATCCAGGCCTTGAATTCCTCGACATTGGCAAAAGGTTTGCCCTCGCGTTTGGCCACTCTGGAGAGCTCTTCGAGGGGAAGCGCGGTCTTGCCAGCTTTGAAGCGTGATTCCACCCATTTCCCCAGACTCACGTCTTCTTTCGGTGTCAGGTGTTCTTTTCTCCAGGCCAGCAGCCATTCATCCAGTTTCGACCCGCGCATGGCGGGCAAGGTCATTCGAGCTTCTTCCAGCTTTTTGGACAGTTCCGGCGAGACGCCACGGTAGTTCATCTGCTGCATCACTTCGGAGTCGATCTCGCGCTGCTCGGAAACGACTTTTTCATGCCAGACGACGGAGATGAACACCTGCTCACCGGCGACGACGGGGCTGCCATGGCCGCCGAGGTGATCACTGGGGATGAACTCACTTTCCCACACCTTCACCAGCCCTGCTTCAGGCACTGAATCGGCAATCGG
>JAIXVB010000726.1 GCA_027483245.1 Verrucomicrobiaceae bacterium
AAAATCTCAAAAGTCTTCACGTAGGTTACGAGATCGTTCTGAGTGTTCCAAAAAAGGAAGTTCTGGACAGTGTAGTTGGCACCGAGATCAAGATCCCAATCACCTGTCGGAGTATTGTCCGCTGTGAAAACATAAGTGCTTAGAATCGCACCTTCCGTGTTCTGTACAGGGTTCTGTCCGACATAGCTGGTAAACTGAGTGACCCCACTTGTGTAACCAGGAGAGATGCCGAATTGATTGATTGCATTGACCGCATTGTAGGTGCCAAAGAGCGGAGGATTCGCAAGGACCGACGTTGGCTGAATCACCACCGAAGGAGCCACCGCGGCATTGACCGTTCCACTGATCGTGAAGTTATAGGGGTTCTCGTCGCTGTCATTGGTATCAAAGCTCAGCGTGCCGCTTGGAGTGGCCACCGCACCTGCACTCATCGTGATCTGGAATGTGGTGGTCCCACCGGAGGCCGCGACGGTGCTGCTGACAAAGTTGGCCGCGATGCTGAAACCCGAAGGCACCGTCAGGTTCGAGAGGTTCAAGACCGCATCGCCACTGTTGGTCACCGTGAAGGTCTTCGTCACTGGCGTGCCCACCGTCGTTGTGCCAAAGCTCAGCGATCCACCATCCGCCACATTGACCGCGCTTTCAGTCACGGCGATTTCAGGGGCGGTCGCAGAGACACCGGCAAAAGCGCGTGATCCAACACCTGAATCGGAAGCACCATCCAGCGTGTTATCCACCCAGGAAAGGGCGAAGCCATTGCTGTTGAGTGCCGCCAGGTTGATCACTGTTTGGTTGTCGATACGGCGCTGGTTCATCTGGAACTCATGATCATCCACGGCGGTGCCTGAGGCATCAAAGCGACGACCAAAGATGCCCGTGCTTCCATCAGGATCGGTATTGGAAGTGAAGCCGACGACGAAGCCACCACCAGAAAGCCTGGAGATGCCCGAACTCTGCTGGTTTCCGCGGGTGCCACCATTGACCAGGAACTCACCTCCCTGCAAGGTGCCTGCATTGTTGTAACGGCGGGCATAAACGTTCGACTGACTCGATGAATCCACAATACTGCTCTCCGTGCGACCCGCTTCATTGAGCACGACAACAAAGCCACCACCCGTGAGTCCCGTGCAACGAGGGTTGGTTTGAGCAGCAGCGCCGCTTGCCACAGTAACCTGGGACGAAACAGCCGCCGATGGCCCCATCACGCGGCAATAAACATCACCTGTGCTGGCCGGGTCACGCCAAGAGACAACATAGTTGCCATCACTGAGAGCAGAAACCCACGGGAACGACTGTGATCCCGTTTGTGTGGTGTTCACCGCCAATTCACTGCCAGAGACAGCCGTCCCGTTCGAAGCATTGAATTTTCGAACCCAGATGTCTGCGGTGTCTGCTCCATTCGGACCGACAAAGGCGATGGCAAAGTTGCCATCTGTCAAAGTAGTGATGGAGGGTGCGCTTTGCGCTCCGGCAGTAGCCGTGACACTGATCTCGGAGCCGAGGGTCCCATTGGCTTCCACAATACGGAAGATGACATCGTTGTCTGTGTTCGGCTGCAAGTAAGCGACCACAAACCGACCATCTGCAAGTCCTGCCACGACAGGGTTGTTTTCATTCTTACCATTGTTGGTCGGACTGATGGCAAACTCCGAGCCTGAGGCGACACCGGATGCGGTGAACTTCTGACCATAAATGCCGCCCGTGGAGGTGGTCTCACCATCCTGACCTGCTGAACGCCAGACCACCACGTAACTTCCATCACTGAGTCCCGCCACCTGCGAAGCGGACTGACCATTGGTGGTGAAGGTGTTGGCCTTCGCGTCATTGAAAAAGCCGGAGGGATTGCTTCTGCGGACCATGGTGAGTGTCCGTGAGACGCCCTGCCCTGAGATGGGTGCGCCTGCATTGTCCGTTTGATAGTAGTCGTAGTAGCGCAGGCTGATGTTAGCTCCCACCCCCACGGCTGGCAATGAACCCGCGCCGATAGCCAGACTATCATCATTGATGGTGAACAAATTTGACACAGCCTGACTGTCGATTGCATACACGCCACCATTGGGATTCCCGGTATCCGTTTTGGAAAGAGCCGCCGCCAGCTCTCCATTGGTCGTTGCCCAGTAGTCTGTGGAGAGAACGGAAACATCCGTTGGAGGATTGTCCACGATGATGTTTTGTCCGGTCGAGGTCGATGAACCGTTTGAAACATAATCCCATGTTGTCCAGCAGCTGTCATTGTTGGTGGTGTCCCCTGGCGTCAGGTCCAAGAAACGATACATCTTACCCGCGATGGCCAGCCCAGGAATCGTGCCATGGGGCACATCCGACCACAAGCCGCCGCCATTCGTGCTGTATTGGAATTTACCACGATTAAGGATGGCGTCTGGAGAAGAGTCAAAATAAGCCAGACGATTCACCGTGGCAGGACCATCAGGGATACCTGCCCCAGCATTGCCGACTGAGTTAAAAGGTCCGAATACCCAAGTGTTGCTGATGCCTCCCGGGCGCACGTAAACTGTGTTGGCTACTGGGTCCACTCCCGTGATTGGGATCGGGAGCAGCCCTTGATACTCAAAACCAGAACGGAACAAAGGCACCTCTGCCA
>JAIXVB010000043.1 GCA_027483245.1 Verrucomicrobiaceae bacterium
ATCACCGACCGCTACAAACTGGTTCACTACTACAAACCGGATGTCGATGATTGGGACCTGCTGGATCGTCAGGCCGATCCTCTGGAGACGAAGAACTTTTACCAAGATCCTGCGTATGCGGACACGGTGAAGGAACTGAAAACGGAGCTCGCTCGTTTGCAAACCGAGGTCAAAGAAACCCTGCCTCCGCCACGCTTTGCGCATGGAAATAAAGCTTTCGATGGCGAGCCGGAGTCGGCTGTTCCTGCCAAAGGAAAGGGCAAAGGGAAAAAGAAAGCCGCAGAGTGATCTGCATGCTTTCAGTCTCGTGATGGCCTCAGTTTTAATCCTTTCCTGCTTTTGAAAACTCACCTTCGTTTACTCTTGGTCTGCGGTCTTGCCTTGATGGGCACGTCTTTGCAGGCTGCTGACAAGCCGAACTTCATTTTCATCCTCTGTGATGACCTGGGGTATGGCGATGTGAAATGCTTGAATCCAGAGGGTAAAATTGCCACGCCCAACATGGATCGCATCGCCCGTGAAGGGGTGATTTTCACGGATGCTCACACGCCTTCCAGTGTCTGCACGCCGACTCGTTACGGAACCCTCACGGGCCGCTACAACTGGCGCACGAAGTTGCAGAAAGGAGTGCTCGGCGGACTGAGCCCGCATCTCATCGCGCCAGATCGCTTGACGGTCGCCTCCATGCTGAAGGCGCAGGGGTATCACACGGCCTGCATTGGCAAATGGCATCTGGGCATGGACTGGGTCCTCAAAAAGGATCAGTCGGTTTCAGAGATGACGATTGAGAGTCGTCAGCAGGCCTGGAGTGTGGACTTCACTCAGCCCGCTACGAATGGCCCGAATCGTGTGGGATTTGACTCCTACTTTGGCATCAGTGCTTCGCTGGACATGGTGCCTTATTGTTTCATTCAAAATGATCGTGTCACCGCTCAACCCACGGAGGATCGCGAGTTGGAAATGGTGCATGGTGAGGGCAGCAAGTTCACTCGCAAGGGACCTGCAGCTCCAGGGTTCACGGGTTATGAGGTGCTGCCAACCTTTGCGGACAAAGCAGAAGCTCTGATTCAAGAACGCGCTGAGGCTGCCAAAACGGGCCATCCCTTTTTTATCTACCTGCCGCTGACAGCGCCGCACACACCTATTTTGCCCAATTCAGAGTGGCGTGGCAAAAGCGGTCTGAATGCCTATGGCGATTTTGTGATGGAGACAGATGCTATTGTTGGGCGTGTTTTGAAGGCGCTGGATGATCAAGGGTTGGCTCAAAACACGGTTGTGATTTTGACCAGTGACAATGGCTGTTCTCCAAGCGCGAATTACCCGGAATTGCTCGCCAAAGGGCACAATCCGAGTGGCAAGTTGCGTGGTCACAAAGCGGACATTTATGAAGGGGGGCACCGGGTGCCGTTCCTGGTGCGCTGGCCAGCTAAAGTTCAGGCTGGGCAGAGCACTGCACAGCTCACTTGTTTGACGGATTTTATGGCGACAGCCGCAGACATCGTTGGGGCGTCATTGCCAGAAACGGCTGCGGAAGACAGCTTCAGTTTCCTGCCTGCTTTGTTAGGCCAAAAAGAGGCGTCGATGCGTCAGAGTCTGGTGCATCACAGCATCGGGGGTCACTTTGCCATCCGTGAAGGAAAGTGGAAATTGGCGCTCTGCCCGGGCAGTGGTGGCTGGAGTGAACCACGTCCAGGGAAGGAAGCGAAGGGTGCTCCTGCGTTCCAACTTTTCGATCTCGAAAAAGACCTCAGTGAGCAGACGAATCTCCAAGATCAGCATCCGGAGATTGTGGCGAGCTTGAAGATGAAGCTGGAACAGATCGTCGCTGATGGACGCAGCACGCTTGGTTCAAAACAATCGAACGATGCAGAGATTGATCTGCTGAAAAAGAACACCGTCGGCAAGGCCAAGAAAGCCAAGTGACTCAAGACTGAGGCAGGTAACTGGCGGCGAGATCGACCTTGAAACGCCAGTTGACCACTTCGTCAGGCAGCTCGGCACTGCGCTTGAAGCTGAGGGTGATCGAACAACTTTCGGCGCGCAGTCGGTAAGGCATTTGATAGCTGACCGTCATGGTCGCAGGGTCGTATTGAGCGGGCACGGTGCCAAGGCCTGCGACCTTGAGTTTGATGCTTTCAGGTATCAGAACGCCCACATGTTTGAGGTTGGCTTTGATCAGAGGGCGACGCTCTTTGATGACTTCTTCTGGCGCTGGGCTCATCTCGATGAGTTTGCGACCCTCGCTGTCCTTGGCATCGGCGACCAGGAAGTGATTGGAGGAGACATCGCCACGCCCGCGGAAGCTGGTGGCGAGTTTGAAGTTGGTGTCACTCTCGCCGTGGATGATGTAGCGGCCGAGTTTACCCATGGGGCTGTCCCAGGTGACTTTCTGATTGTTCACCGTAACCAGCGATTCATAGCCGATCTGCAGTGCGGTCTCTGCGGTGGAGTCATCGAAGATGCCAAACGGATAGGCAAAGCTGGTGCAAGTGATGCCAAGGTTCTTTTCAATGAATTCTTTGGAGTCCTTTAACTCGCTCAACACCCACTGCTGGTGATCAGCATCGCTGCGATTTTTTTTCGCTCGCAGACTCTCATGCGAGACACTGTGGCTGCCGATCTCGCAGCCGTGTTGCATCATTTCTTTGACCTGAGACCAGCTCAGGCTGCGTCCGCCGATGTTCACATACTTTTTGTAAAGGTAGATCGTGAAGGGGAATCCGAACTCCTTCAGGACTGGGAAAGCATGGCTGTAAACGCCTTCCCAGCCATCGTCCATGGTAATGACGATGGCTTCTTCCGGGATGTTTTTCTCGCCCTTTCTCCAAGCTAAAACGTCGCTCAAGGGAATCACCGGAATGCCGGAATCTTTGATGGCCTTCATCTGCTCGCGAAACTTCGAGCCTGCGATGATCATGGGGCTGCCACCGCGCTCCCGAAAATCATGGTAACCCAGAATCGCCACGACGGCTGATTTGTTGAGTTCAAAGGGCACCGCTTTGGGCACCAAATCTTCCGGTTTTGCAGCATCGAACACGGCGCTTTCCTGGAGGCGCTTCTCCATCGCCTCCTGTTCAGGCGTGAGCACGGGCTCAGTCGATTTGGCTTTGGCGGCGGGTTCCGGCTCTTTTGTAATGCCCGCAGCTTGCGCCAAGCGGTCGAGTTTTGACTCGATGCGCTTGCAGGAGGTAACCGCCAGCGCCAAGAGCGCGGTGAAAGTGAGCAGGAGGGGCCGCATGTCTCAGTGCTACCTTTTCACAGCCAGAATGCAACCCGCGTATCCCATCTTGACGCAGGGCTTGCTCGACGCAAACTGGGCGCGTGCTCCGAATTCAGCTCAAATCTAAGATCCACCGCGCCACCATCACTGATGCCAACATTCAATATGAAGGCAGCATCACCATCCCCGAGGACCTGATGGAGGCAACAGGTCTGTGGGTGGGAGAAAAGGTCCTGGTTACCTCGATCACCAGTGGAAACCGTCTCGAAACTTACGTCATCCCCGCGCCAGCCGGCTCGGGTCAGATCATCATCAACGGAGCCGCAGCTCACCTGATCAACACAGGCCAGATGGTCACGATCATGGCTTTTGGACTTTCTGAAACCCCGATCGTGCCGAAGCGTGTTCTGATGAACGCACGCAACGAGATTGTGAATGACACGGTGCTGTAAGGCTTGTTAGGCGATGATGTCTTTGGCCACGGAGCCATAGACATCGGTTAGGCGAAAATCACGCCCTGCGTAACGATAGGTCAGTTTCTCGTGATCGAGACCTAGCAGGTGCAGGACCGTCGCATGCCAGTCGTGGATGTGCATTTTGTTCTCCACGGCTTCATAACCGTAGTCATCGGTCTTGCCATAGTTCAGGCCTCCTTTGACCCCGCCACCGGCCATCCAGAGCGTGAACCCCTTGTTGTTGTGATCTCGCCCATCGTCGCCCTGACTGTGCGG
>JAIXVB010000178.1 GCA_027483245.1 Verrucomicrobiaceae bacterium
AGTGAGGTGCGGTTTTCAGTCAGCAAAGGGGCGGCATCACGAACCGTGACACTGCGACCCATGAAGTCTTGGCTGAAGAGACGTTGGCTGACAGGATCAATCAGCACGCCTTGTGGTGCCAGGCCTGTGCCGACATCCAGCGTGATCACGGCAGGTGAAGTGAGCGTGGAGCCCGCAGTGTTGTCATTGTCCACTGGAGTGAGATTGAAGGCGTCAATTCCGACCACTCGGTTGATGCCTTGCAGGCTAACAAGAAGAGTATCCCCGAGCGGCGTATAGGTGAGGGCACTGGGGCCTTCCGAGTTGTCGAAATCGCGGCGCGAATGGCGAATTTCAGCGTTTGTGTTGGCGAGGTCGAGAAATGAAACCACCGCACGAACGGTGGTCTCATGCGTGAGATCGCCCACGCCAAACAAGCTGCCTCGCAGGGTGTTGTCTTGCTTGGAAGCAATCGCTGCACGTGTGCCATCTGGTGAGATGGCGATGCCTGCGAGGTAGTTCGGAACTCCGGCGGCGCGGTCACCTCCATCAATCGTGTTGGCAGAGGTGAGGGTGAAGGTTCTGACGAGATTGAGGTTGGCTGAGGTGCCTGCGAACTCTCCAATCTCGGCTTCCAATTCTGGTGAGATGAAGCGTGTGACCAACACCCGCGTGCCATCGGCACTGACGGCAATCGCCCGTGGCGTGGGGAAAGTGCTGCGAATCGTAGGAGCAGCGGCTGGGTTGGCTGCGCTGTAGCGATGCAAATGTGCCGAACCATAAAGCGTGACAAAGAGCGATTGTCCATCAGGCGAGGCTGTAACTCCAAAGGGTGCCGCACCATACGGCAGCGTCACAATCGTGTGGGTGGTGCCATCTGCATTCAGCACTCGGATTTCATCACTGCCATGACAGGTGACCCAGTAGCGACCCAGTGCGTCACGGGCGATGCTGCGCGGATTGGTTCCGACGCTGTGTTCAGCGATTTTGATTCCTGTGCTGGCGTTGAGCACGGCTACCGTGTTGGCATCAGGATTCACCGACCACACTCGGCGTTCACCTGCATCAGTCCCGACGGCTAAGGTTGAGCTTTGAGTCGGGCGTGGGCCTGAAGCTGGAGCTGCGATCACCAGCAGACGAAGGGAATCTGTGACGATGTTACCCGCCTCGTCCCTGACTTGCACCAGCACCCGAGGTCTGCCGGTAAGCAGATAGGTGAAGCTGGCTGATGTCTGCGCGCTCCACGGGGTCCAATGTCCGTCGAAATTGAAACGAAACTCGAGAGGCCCCGTGCCTGTGGCCGCAGCCGTGATGGTGACTGGCGAGTTCGGGGCTGGTTGATAGCTGGTGGCTGTCAAACTGGTGAACACAGGAGGGGTGGTGGCATTGATGCCGCCGCCTGTTGAGAAGCGGTAGGAATACGGCTCGATGTAATTGCCTGCCGCATCGACAAAACCGATCTGCTGAGTCGGATCCGAGAGGAAATCGACCTGATAGGTCGTGTCCGCCGCGAGTCCGTTGGTTGGCGTAAAGGTTAGATTGCCCGAGAAGTCATGGATGAGCATTCCTGCGACTGCCGTGCCCAGGGTTTCATTGGCCAAGAGAGGCCGCACGGTGAAGTCGATGCCATTGCGTGGACCGCCGTTGCGAGGATGCTCATGCAAGAGAAAGCTCAGCGGCGCGTGCCGAGGGTAATGGGTGCGGCCTGCCTGGGGGATGTGATAACTGACACGCGGTGGTGTGGTGTCGGCGGCCTGCTGATGCACCCAGACGCCCATGCCTTGATTGAAGCCTGGGATGGGATAACCGCCCGTGAGCCAGAGATTGCCAAGAGGCAGCGACATTTGTGAGGTGTTGACCGCTGCGAGTGCTGGTGCAGGGGGTGGTTGTGCTCCTGGAGCCAGCGGCGGGTTCGCCTCATTCAATGTCAGCACGATGGGATTTGCATCACCCGCGAGAAAACGTGTCATGTCGATCTTGCGATTGTGGATGAAGCCAAACTGATCCTGATAGACTGGATAGGAGGCATTGGTGAACGCAGATACGGTTAGGCTCGCTGCCACATTCACGGTGCCATTGCCTAAAGGATGGGCGGCTTGGGTGATGTCTGCACCGATCAGAATGTCGGTGGTCGAGCCGATCACATAAAGGCCCGTGCCATCGCTAAAGAGGTTCGGCCAATACCCCTGAAAACCTCCCGTCAAAGAGCCGACATACTGCGGGGTAACCGTGTCGTTGGCTGGGTCTGCATCGTCGAACTGATGATAACTCAGCCGATACACCACCACGCCGTCGTTTGCCGCCGAGCCACTGCGCGCAAAGATGAGCAGGTCGCCGAAGAACATGGGATGCCAGTCACCTCCGCCATAGGGGCCCACATGGTCAAAAGTCGAGAGAATCTGTGAGGTCATGAGCCCATTCGGACCCACGGTCGAACGCCGAATATCGATGTCTGAATCATTCGTGTCATACCAAAGCAGTGTGGCATTCCAGGGGCCTGCTTGGCTGCTGCGATTGTAGAGTATCGGCAGATTTGCCAGTCCTGGGATGCCGTTGGTTCCGCCTCGCTCCACCAATCCGCCAAACCCATTCACGCGGATCGGGTCTGGCAGAAGCAGGTTTCCCCATTGCGCGGTGCCGTGTGCATTCCAACCGTAATTGCCAAAGATCCACGAGTTGTTTGCGTAATTCAGCCCAAAGTCAGAGGGAAATCTGCGCACGAGATTCGTTGGGTCACTGATGTCATAGACGCGCATTTGCCAGTCAGAGCCCGGACGCGACCCTGGTTGCTCGGCTCCGACAATGATCCAGCCGTTCAAATAATTGATCGACGTCGTTCGCCCGATGGCCTCAGAGTCATTGGTCACCGGATGACTCAGCAGCGTTCCCGGTGCCTCCGTGCGTGGCAGGTTCAAAAAACCCGCCGTGGTGACAGGTTGTGCGGTTGAGCAGACGGCAAGCGTGAGACCCAAGAAGAGAAGCGTTTTTGATAACAACGAGGACATGACTTGTGTTTCTTGGCCAAAGCTCAGACTGATTCTGACTTTGCCAGAAAAACATTTCCCTGCCAATCGCAGAAACTGTGAGGGCCGGGACAGGCAAGGTGGCATCACATTGGTTTGAGAAATGGAATTCCTGCTTCCCCATGGACGCATCCGTTCTACTCTCTCGGAGATGTCCAAACGCCTCTTTCTGCTTGATGGTATGGCGCTGCTTTACCGCGCGCACTTTGCCTTTATCAAAGCCCCCATTCGCACCAGCGACGGGCTGAATACTTCCGCGCTCTACGGTTTCGCCAACACGTTGCTCGACATCTTGAAAAACCAAGAACCCACTCACTTGGCGGTGGTCTTGGATACTTCGGCTCCGACTCCTCGACATGAGATTTTTCCTGAGTACAAGGCCCAACGCGAAGAGATGCCTGAAGATATCTCAGCCGCCATACCGCACCTGCATCGCCTGTGTGCTGCCATGCAGATTCCGCTGCTGACGCGCGATGGTTATGAGGCTGATGACATCATCGGCATCTTGGCGAAACGGTCGGAAGGAAAAGATTTCGACACTTACATGGTGACGCCTGACAAGGACTTTGGACAGCTCGTCTCAGACACGGTGAAAATTTACAAACCGGGTCGGCAGGGCAGTGATGTGGAAATCTTGGGTGTCAAAGAGGTCTGTGAACGCTGGGGCATTGAGCGGCCTGAGCAAGTGGTGGACATCTTAGCCCTGATGGGGGATGCGGTGGACAACATTCCAGGCATTCCCGGCTTCGGTGAGAAAACAGCGACGGCTCTGATCCAGCAGTATGGCAGCGTGGAAAACTTGATTGCCAATGCAGCGAAGTTGAAGGGCAAGCAGAAGGAAAAAGTCGAGCAGAACGTGGACAAGGCGCTGTTGTCGAAACAACTGGCCACCATCATGCACGATGCCCCGCTGGAGGTGGTGTTGGATGATCTGGCTGTGCGTGGACATGACAATGACGCACTGAAAGCTCTGTTTACCGAGTTTGAGTTCAATGCCCTCGGTCGCCGTCTGTTTGGCGATGAATTCAAAGCCGGACGTGGTCGGCAGTTAAGCAAAGAAAGCAGTGGCACCCCCAGTGAGCCCAACCCTGCGGGGGATCTTTTTTCGACGGCGGAGATGACGCAGCAGACCTCGCATCACCAGCGAACGATTGCGGATACGGAGCATGTTTATCAGCTCGTGCAGACGGCGCAGGAGCGAGCCGCTTTGATTGACCAGTTGGCAGGGTTGAAGAGCTTTTGTTTCGATTTGGAAACCACCTCCCTGGACCCACGCGACACGCAGATTGTCGGCATCGCTTTTTCTTGGAAAGCGCATGAAGGCTGTTTTGTGCTCTTCCCTCGAGAACCTGAAAGTGCAAGGGCGGTGCTGGAAGAGTTTCGCTCAGTCCTCACAGGAGCAGGACAAGAGAAGGTCGGCCATAACCTCAAGTTCGACCTCAGCGTGCTGCTCGCTCATGGCGTGGAGGTGAGTGGGCCTTACTTCGATACGATGCTGGCTCATTCCTTGATCGAGCCTGATCAGCGTCATGGCATGGACTTCCTTTCGGAGTCGATGCTTGGTTACACGCCGATCCCGATCACGGCGCTGATTGGCACCGAAAAGAATGATCTTTTCAGCCAATCCACCATGGCCGATGTGGCTGCGGACGACCCTCAGAAGATCACGGATTATGCGGCCGAAGATGCGGACGTGACTTGGCAACTTGCGGAGAAGCTGCGACCGCTTCTGCCTGAGCATGGGGCTGAGCGTGTGTTCTATGAGATTGAATGTCCACTGCTGCCTGTGCTGACCCGCATGGAGCATCTGGGAGTGAAGATTGATGTTCAGGCCTTGCGTGAGTTTGGGTTGGAACTCGAGAAGCGCGCCCAGGAGATGCATCGCCGCATTCAAGACATGGCGGGCACGCCCTTTAATCTCAACAGTCCCAAGCAGCTCGGAGAGATTCTTTTTGAAAAGCTGCGGCTCATGGAGAAACCCAAAAAGACCGCCACGGGCCAATACCAGACCAATGAGCAGGTGTTGCAGTCGCTGATGGGCACGCACCCCATCATTGCTGACATTCTCGAGTATCGTGAGGTCACAAAGCTGAAGAACACGTATGTGGATGCGTTGCCTGAAACGGTGTCGCGTGTCACGGGCCGTGTTCACACGACCTTTCATCAGCTCATGGCCGCCACCGGGCGCATGGCATCCAGCAATCCGAATCTGCAGAACATTCCGATTCGCTCGGACTCGGGCAAAGAGATCCGCAAGGCTTTCGTTCCTGGCGAGCCGGGCTGGGTGCTGTTGAGCGCGGACTACAGTCAGGTGGAGTTGCGGGTGATGGCCGCTTTGAGTGAAGATGCTACGATGATCGAGGCTTTCCAAAAGGGCCAGGACATTCATCAAGCCACCGCTGCTCGTGTTTATGGAGTGCCTCTTGATGGCGTGCTGCCTGAGATGCGGCGCACGGCTAAGATGGTGAACTTTGGCATCATTTACGGCATCAGTGCCTTTGGCCTGTCGCAGCGTTTAGGCATCCCACGTGGCGAAGCGGCACAGATCATCGAAAACTACTTCAAGCAGTTCCCGGGCATCCATCAATACATGGAACAGATCGTCAAAGACGCGAAGCGCTACGGTTATGTTGAAACCATCACCGGGCGGCGGCGTGTGATCCGAGACATCGCCAGTGGCAATGCCAGCGTGCGGGGCGGCGCAGAGCGCATGGCCATGAATACACCCATCCAGGGAACCGCTGCCGACATGATCAAGCTGGCCATGATCCATGTCGCGAAGGCACTGCATGAAGCGGGGCTAAAAACGCGGATGCTGCTCCAAGTGCACGATGAACTGCTCTTTGAGGTGCCGGAATCAGAGGTCGAGCAGGCCAAGCAGATCATCCTCGAGGGCATGCGCAATGCGCTGACGCTTGGTGATGTGCCTGTGGAAGTGGAGGCTGGCACTGGCAGCAACTGGTTGCAGGCCCACTGAACAAAAAAGCGCCTCACTTCGGTGAGGCGCTTGGTTCTGAAAGTGGATGTGGAAACCGAAACTTACTTGGGCAGCATCGTGAAGTATTGGGACTCCATCTGCTTCACCTTGTTGCGTTGAGGCTCAAGCTGAGGCTGCATCTTGGCCAGTTCAGCATTGATCTCAGCCAGATTTTTGTCGCGCACAGGATTGTCTTTCTCTGCGGCCGCGATGGCAGCTTCGCTCGCGGCTTTCTGTTTCTTGGCGCTTTCGAGAGCTTCGATGGCCTTGCCAATCTCGAGTTTCTTGGCTTCGACGATCTTCACCTCAGCATCGAGTTTGGCATGGGCTTCGGCGAAAGCTTTGTCGAGGGCAGGCAGGGCCGCTTTGAGTTGAGCGATGATATCGTTCAGCGGTTTGGCTTTGATGGCGAACTCAGCTTCGAGCGCGGCAGGCACTGCTTGTTTGTCGGTGCGGGCTTTTTCTTGAGCCGCGATTTCTTTGGTCAAGCTATCCCGCTGACCTCGCAGTGGGGCCGCGCTTTTTTCTGCGCCAGCCAGGTCATTCTTGGCTTGTTCGAGTTTCTTGGTGGCTTGGGCGACTTCACTGTTGGCGTTGTTGAGCGCGTTTTTGGTTTTGCCTGCCACGCCTCGAGCTTCTGCGAGAACCTTTTCTGCTTTGGCACGAGACTCACGATGACCATCAAAGCTGCTCTGTGCATCGCCCAGTTGCATGGCGGCTTCGGCGGCTTGTTTCTCAGCGGCCGCGAGTTTGGCTTGGTTATCAGCCAGTGTCTTTTCGAGAGCAGGAGTGACCGTGTTTTTCGCCTTTGCGTCAGCGAGGTCTTTCTCTGCCTTTGCAACGGCCTGACGAGCTGGCTGCACCGCACGTCCAGCTTCAGCGGTTGCTTTGCGCACGTCCGCTAGTGTCTTGTCGAAGGTTTGGATTTCAGCGACGATTTTTGGCAAAGCAGCCTCGGCCTCTTGGATGGCCTTTTCTTGAGCAGGCAGGGCTGCGCTCAAGTCTGCGACGGACTTCTTGGCCGCGGCAAGGTTGCTTTCGATTTTGGTGACATTGGCCTTCTTGCTGACGATTTGCTCTTCAGGGCCTTTGAGCTTGGCTGCGACTTCGGTCAGCTTCTTCTGAAGAGGATCGATCGCTTTGCTGATGTCTTCGATCGACTTCTTCGCCGCAGCGATGCCTTCGTCGCGTGTCTTCATCAGGGCGGCGACTTCTGCCTCACGGGCGGCGAGGGTTTTCTTGTGTTCGTCGAGCTTGCTGGCTGCCTGAGTGTCGGCGGCCTTTGTGGGAGTGATGGCTTGCTCCAAGCCTCCTAATTCAGCCTTCAGTTTGTTCAGCGTGGCTTCGTGCTGAGGGATCGCATTGGTTGCTTCGGCGATGATCTTTTTTGAGGATTCGATGCGAGCGGCATTGCTGACTTTCGCCTCTTCGTTCTCCTTTTTGGCGGCGGTGTAATCGTTGAAATCACCTTCGAGCTTCGCCAGCTTTTCTTTCTCGGTGAGTACACCCACATTGAACTGCGCGGCCTTCAGCGTGGTGGGCAGTTTTTGGAAGAATGCGATCTGACCCTTGTGAGCTTCAAGCTGACCCTGAGCCGCAGCCAAAGCCGCTTTGAGATCGACGAGCTGCTTTTCATTTTCAGCTATGTTCTTCGGCCAAGCTTCGAGTCCTTTTTTGACCGTTGGCAGCTCTTTTTCTTTCGCGGGTTTGGCGGCTTTCAGTGCGGCCACCTGATCCTGGGCGGCCTTGATGGCTTTATCAAATTCGGCGATGGCTTGCGGCGCGGTGGCTGTTTCTTTTTTCAGGGCATCCAGCTTGGCTGACTGTTCGCCGATGGCCTTGGTGACTTCGGCGACCTTGGCGCTGTCTTCGGGTTTGGTGAGGGCCGCTTTGTCGGCGTTGAGTTTGGTCAGCGCTGATTCCAGGGTTTTGATTTGAGCCAGTGACTGCTCATGTTTTTTCAGCAATTCTGCCTGCGCGGTGCGTTTAGCGCTGGCTTCTTGGGCGGCTTTTTCTGCCGCTGCGATTTTGCCTGGCAGCTCCTTGAGTTCTGCTTCGAGAGTGGTGAGCTGAGCCTGGGCATCCGCCGCTTTTTTCTTGGTTTCAGCCAGCTTGGCTTCGGCTGCGGTCACATTGCCTTGGGCTTTCTTCAAAGCTTCTTCAACTCCCGGAAGTTGGGCGGCAAGTTCTGCGGCGCGTTTCTCTGTCTCAATGATGCGCTGGGAGAGCAGGGGAGGATTGCTGGTGATTTGGCCTCTGTCCTTGCCGTCGCCGATGTCAAAGAAACGCAGTTCGCCACGCCAGTTGGAGGTTAGGAAGGTTTTCGAATCATGAAGAGCCACGACCTTGGTGACGATGTCACCCTGGCTTTCGGTTTTGATCAGCTCCTTGCCTTCGAGGTTCCAGACTTTGCTGAGGCCATCATTGCCACAGGAAACGACTTTTCCATCGGGAGTGAAGGACACAGATTGCACACCACCTCCGTGGGCGCTCCAGTTTTTGACCTGCTTGCCTTCATTCATCTCCCAAAGACTGATGGTGCCGTCCATGGAGGCCGAGGCCAGGATGTTTGAGTCGGAGCGCCAAGCGAGATCGGTGCAGGAGGCTTTGTGCTGGCCGAGGATGTAGAACTCACCGCCATTGGAGGATTCCCAAACCATGACGTTGCCGTTGCGGTCGGCTGTGGCCAGCAGCACGCCGTCAGGACTGAAGGCCGTGCCCATGATCCACTCCGTGTGTTTGCTGATCATGTAGAGCTCTTCACCCGTGCCAGTGTCATAGACCTTCACCTTTTTGGAGGGGCTGCCGATGACGACCATTTTGTGGTCAGGACTGATGTCAGCGCTCATGACCTGATCGAATTCTTTGCCGACTTCGACGATGCGTTTGCCGGTTTTGACATCCCAGACAATGGCGTGACCGATCTTTCCACCGCGGCCACCACCCATGACGAGGAGTGAGCCATTGCGGCTGAAGCGCAGCGTGCGGGCATAACCTTCAGTGTAGGGGAAGATGCCCGCGAGTTGTCGAGTGTCGGTGTCGTAAAGCAGGATCTGTTTGGTGCCAGCGACGGCGACAAGAGAGGTCCACGGGCTGGCTGCCATGGCCGTCACGGCAGTGGTGCGGGGTGTGACGATGACGGGCTCCAGGAGCACGTGCTCAGGTTTGGCAATCGGTCCCTCGGGTTTGCCGCTGCTGATGGCGACGGCCATGTCCACCTTGGGTTTACTGGATTTTTTGGCGACACTGGACTTGGTATCCAGGACACCACCGCTGATCCATTTAGCCAGGATTTCGAGTTCCTTTGCATTCAGAGGCGTGCCTTCTGGCGGCATGAAAGGCTCTTCTTTTTTGGCACAGGTCGTCCACAGACGGCTGCTGTCTGCATTGCCCGCGTCCACCACAGCTCCACCGCCGCCACCCGTCATGAGGGCACCGAAACTGGTGAGATCTAAGTCGCCTTTTTTCTTGTCGGGGTTGTGACAAGAGAAGCACTTGTTTTCCAAGAGCGGCTTGATGTGATCTTCATAAGTGATCTTTTCGGCGTCCTGAGCGACGGCGACAGAGGCCGTGAAGAGGCTGAGGGAAAGGATCGTGGCGTGGGTTTTCATGATGGTGAAAGGGTATGAAAGGTGAGCGGATGTGGACATCCGTGGGCAAGCAAAAGTCTTCGCGCGCGGCTCAGAGCTTAGTGATTGAAGTAGAACTCTTTCGAGTTGAGCAGGGCCCAGAAGACGTCTTCAAGAGCTGCTTGTCGCTGATCCGCAGCGTTCGCCAGAGTCTGTTGGATTTTGGTCCATTCGGTCTCTTTCGGCATGCGACCAAAGACTTTCAGGTAGAGGTCTTCGACGATCTCGCGATCTGTCTTTTTCTCCTGGATCAATTTGGCGACCACTTTGCCCTGCTTGATGCGGTCATTGACAGCATCACCATTCATGAGGTGCAGCGCCTGAGAGAGCGTGGGTTCCATCTTTACTTCGCAGGAGCAGACGGACTCACGTTTGGCACGGCCAAAGGTGGTGAGGAAGTAGTTGCTCACCGCGCCGTCCGCGATCTGCACCGCGCGGGCACCGAGAGGGAGGCCTTGAAATTTGTTCGGTGTCTCGGTGATCTGCGAAATCGCATCCAGCAGGACCTCCGCACGGACACGGCGGACATGAGCGTGGGAGAAGTTCTTTTTATCGCCCGCATTGGTTTCATTGACCTTGGTGCTGCGTTGGTAGGTCATGGAGGTGCAGATGTCCTTCACGAGGCGGCGCATGTCATATTTGTAATCCGTCAGGTTGGCGGCGAGAGCGGAGAGCAATTCTGGATTCGAGGGAGGGTTGGAAACCCGCACGTCATCCACAGGATCGACGATGCCGACACCAAAGAAGTGTGCCCAGATGATGTTGCCGATGTTGCGGGCGAAGTAGGGGTTCTGGGGAGAAGCAATCCATTCAGCCAGAATCTTGCGACGGTCTTCACCTGGCTTGATTTCAGGTGATTCACCGCCGAGGAACTTGGGCTTCATGACGGCTTGAGTCAGGAAGTGACGCGATTCACCGCCCTTGCTGTTGTAGATGATGACTTCTTGAGGATCGTCGGTCTGCTTGCGGCCGATCTGGGAGAAGAAGGCCTTGAAGCCATAGTAATCATCCATGGTCCAGCGGTCGAAGGGATGGTTGTGGCACTGTGCGCACTGGATGCGCATTCCCATGAAGACTTGAGCGACGTTTTCGGTCAGTTTGAGCTGGTCGAGTTCCGTCTGATAAAAGTTTACGGCAGGATTGGAAACGGTGCCGCCTGTGGAGGCCATGAGCTCGGTGACGATTTCATTGAGGGGCACGTTCTTGCCGATGCGATCGCCCAGCCAGTTGTAATAGAGGAGCGCGTTTTTGTAGAAGGGCGGCTGGTTGTTGTTGCCTGCGATGCCCGAGCGAATCTGGAGCAGCTCTGCCCACTTCATGACCCAGAGTTCGGTGAATTCTTTTCGCTGAGTCAGGCTATCAATCAGGGCTTCGCGTTTCTTTGGATTTGAATCGGCGAGGAACTTGCGAATGTCCGCTGCCTCAGGATACAGGCCGACCACGTCGATGTAAGCGCGGCGGACAAATTCTTCATCGGTGCAGATCCCGCTGGGCAAGATGCGCAGCTTGTGGAGGTTCTCATTGACCAGGGTGTCTATGTAATTGTTCTCGACCAATTTGGGGCGCTCGTATTCGAGTTTGTCGGGGATGACCAGCACCTGGGCGGTGACGCTGTAGATGTCATAACGAGCCAGAGCAAAGGCTGCGCCGCGGTCGCCCGAGGTGATCAGCGCTTCTTTGTTGATGCTGGCGGTCGGGTCGTTGTTGGACATGTAAAGCGCCAGCTTCGTGACGTCGCGGTCGGTGCCATCTGAGTAGGTGGCGCGAACGGTCATCTGCTGCGTGGCGCCTTTGCCTTCGAGCACGATTTGTTTGGGGAAAACCTCAATGCCTGTGACAGTCGGGATGTCTTTGGGGTCGCTCAAAGCCCCGTTGGCGATCCATTCGAGGATGGTCTTGTTGTATTCAGATTCAGGTGTGTAGCACTGGTTGCCAGAATGAGGCACGGCACCCACGGCTTTTTCGACCAGGGTGCTATCTTCAGGAATCGCCAGATTGACGCGGCGGCCCACCATTTCACGAGTCACTCGGTTGTAGTCGCCGATGGGGTCCATGCCAAAGAGGCTGAGTCGGAAGCCATCTTTGCCACGAGCTGCGCCATGGCAGCCACCCTGATTGCAACCGCCGCGCAGGAACACGGGCATGACATCGAGATGCCAAGAAACGGTGCGGTCTTTGTGACCTTCTTTGAGTGTGACGGGCACTTTGACACTGAGATTTCCCAGGTCGGCGAGGAGTTCGGTCGCGCCTGTGTCGGCGACTGGCTTCAACGTGTCTCCGTCGAGTTTGGCGATCTTGCTATCACTGACGCGCAAGTTTGAAAAGGCAGTGACATCACGGGTGGTGGCATCGGCAAAGGTGGCCATGACGACGACACGATGGAAATCGCGTTTGGTCTCCAGGGCGAACTTGTCAGGAAAAATCTCCAGCTTGGTCAGCGAAGGCAGCTTGGCTTTCAGACCGGCGATGGCTTTGAGTTCTTCGGGAGATTTGTGACGCATCACCACGCCCTGTGGCCACTTGGCACCCTCAGCGACCCAGCGTTTCAGCAGGTCAATCTCAACCGCTGCGAGTGGGCCCCCCTTGGGCGGCATGATGTCATCGTGATCGGCAGGGAGGATGAGCCGTTTAATCAACTCACTTTCGTCCGGTTTGCCTGCGACGATGGAAGGGCCTGAATCGCCGCCTTTCAGCAGGGCCTCGGCCGTGTCCATGAGCAGCTTGCCTTTGACCTTGTTGGGGTTGTGACATTCCAGGCACTTGCTTTCCAAAACTGCTTGGACCTGAGCGAAATCGACAGGTGCCGCTTGCGGAGCCGCAGGAGCGGTTGCAGGGGCAGGATTAGCATGAACCAGACTCAGAGTCGGCAGTGAAGCGAGGCTGAGCAGGAGGTGAAGTGGGGTGAGGCGTGTCATTGAAGTGAGATGGAACTCACCCATAGCTACGCCTCAGGTTGGCGATTTTATCCGATGGCGAAAAAAATCATGCCCTGGGCACCCCTGAATGCGGGCTCTGAACGTGATTTTTTGCCTCAAATGTCCAGTTTCCCGCTGCTGGTGCCAAAGCTGTCGGTCTCCATGCCCATGTTTTGCAGCATGGAGACAAAGAGGTTGCTCATGGGGGTGTTGTCCTTGGTGTCCAGCGCGTGATGTTTGCCATGTTTGAATCCACCGCCTGCCAGCAGGGTGGGGAGATTGTGCCAGTCATGGGAGTTCGCGTTGCCTAGGTTGCTGCCAAAAAGAACCATCGTGCTGTCTAAGAGATGGCCAGCGCCTTCTTTCTTGGCTTTGAGAGC
This sequence comes from Verrucomicrobiaceae bacterium, assembly GCA_027483245.1. Classification (GTDB taxonomy): domain Bacteria; phylum Verrucomicrobiota; class Verrucomicrobiia; order Verrucomicrobiales; family Verrucomicrobiaceae; genus Prosthecobacter. Next base: position 12,904 of record JAIXVB010000178.1, read on the forward strand.
GGTGAAGAGCCCACCGAGTGCACGAATCTCTGCCTGCTCAATGAGGCGGAGTTGAGCGATCTTTTCAGGGTCCTGCCCGTGGTGGGAGAGATTGTGATGATCAATGCTGACTCCAGGAATCGCAGGTACATCCCCACGGCCTTGAATCAAAATGGTGATCAGTCGGGTGCTGTCCGTTTGCAGCGCCAGAGGCACCAGATCAAAGAGCAGGTTCATGCGCCCGATCAGGTCTTTCTCATCGCTGATGTCTTGAGGTGCCTTCGCGTCCACCTGTGGTTTGGGTTTGTTCACCCAGTCCTCCGCCTTGACCAGACGTTGCTCCATCTCGCGGACGGAGGTGTAGTATTCATCCAGTTTGTCGCGGTCAGCTTGGCCGATGCGTTTCTCAAAGCGCTTCGCCTCATCGCGCACGGCATCCATGATGCTGCGACCTTCTTTCAGCTTGCGCATTTGGGTAAAAACCTCGCCAGGCGTGCCATTGAGAAACAGCTTCGCGAAAACCTTCGAGGGCCGCGACTCGGCAGGGATCATGACGCCGCTGCGGGTGTAACTCTGGCTGGTATTGCCGCCCGTGTTCAGCGCCAGGGAGGGAATGCGCGTCTCAAAGCCGATCTTTTCAGCGACGTATTGGTCGATGGAGATGGTGTTGCGAAAGCCTCCCAAACCCGGATGGCGCGCGCTGGTCAGCCACGTCATCTCGGAGGCATGGCCATCGCGTCCGCTTTGTTCAGGGTGTGAAACGCCAGAAAAGAGGCTGAAATCCTGACGATGCTCTTTGAGCAAATCCAAATAGGGCGTGTTGGCATAGTCAGCTCCTGCCTGCTGGGGGAAAAAGTCAGGACCGTAGATGCCAAGTGAGGCACAGACGGTGACGAGTCGTTTGGGCGCGGCGCTGGCATTCGCTGCCAGGGCTTGGCGTCCCCACATGACATCTAAAAATGGCAGGGCGAGTGAGACACCCGTGCCACGGAGAAAGGAGCGGCGTGAAAGCGATGAGTTCATGGTGTGAAGCGGGGTTACTTGCTGCGGAAGGTTTCACTGAGCACCACCTCGGTCACGAGTGTTCTCAGCCCACTGTTTTGTTGGCTTGCTTTGGCGACGATGTCAGCGACGGCAGCTCGATCGGCGAAACGGATGCCTGCGCCACTGCCATACGTGAGCAGTTTTTCGGCGAGGCAGCGTTGCACAGCTTGAGGTTGATCGAGGAGCAGCTTTTTAAAGTCGCGGATGCCGGTGAAAGTGCGGCCATCTTGGAGCGATCCGGTGCTGTCCACGGGCAGGCCCAGTTTGTATTGCCAGATGCTGCGGCCATCGAGCTTGCCCTTGGGGTTGTCGCCTTTTTCCTTCGAACGATAACGATCACGCCAACCGCCGATGACATCGAAGGACTCAAGGGCAAAGCCGGGCGGATCCATCTTGTTATGGCAGCCCATGCAACTCTCGGCATGACGATGTTTATCCAGGAGCTCGCGGATCGTGGTCGCGCCGCGCGTGTCAGGCTCGACACTGCCCACACCTGGGGGAGGTGGGGCCGGCGGATCGGCAAGCAGGCGCTTCATCACCCAGGCCCCGCGCAGCACGGGTGAGGTCACGGTGCCATTGGCGGTGATTTTTAAAACGCTCGCCTGAGTCAGCACTCCACCGCGCGGACTGTCCGCAGGCAGGCTGACCCGTTGGAAATGCTCACCGCGCACACCTTCGAGGCCGTAGTGCTCAGCCAAGCGCGCATTCACCGTGACGAAGTCGGAGTGGATGAAGTTCGTCACGGGTAGATCATTCACCAACAGCTCGCGAAAAAAGGCCTCCGTTTCACCCACCATCGCGCGTTTCAGCATCTCATCGAACTCTGGATAAAGGCGCGCATCGGGGCTGGTCGCATCGATGCTGCGCAAGTCTAGCCACTGTCCGGTGAAGTTCGTGACAAAAGCCTCGGCGCGCTTGTTCTTCAGCATTCGCAGCACCTGAGCACGCAGGATTTCAGTCCTGGTCAATTTTTTCTCAGCCGCCAGTTTCAGCAACTCCTCATCCGGCAGCGAACTCCAGAGGAAATACGACAAGCGTGAGGCCAGGGCGTAATCGTTGAGTTTCCCGGGAGCCTCGTCGAAGAGCAAGAATTGCGGAGCTGTCAAAACACCACGCAGGCCTAGAAGGGTTGCATATTGGAAACTTTCTCCACCGGCCAAACTCTGATGAGCGAGTTCCACAAAGCGATCCACCTCACCCGACTCCAGCGGACGCCGAAAGGCACGGGTGGCGAAGTTTTCGATCACTCGCCGCGACTCCTTCTGTGGATCTGCAGGTTTGATCTCATAGGTGGCCGGTTTTTTCATCGCGGATCGGTCCACGGTCTTCACGAGATCCACCCCGAAGAGCTGAGTGACCGCTTTTGGTGGCCATTCCTGGGCCTCGAGGGGCCCTTCAACATCGACCCACTGAATGGCCATTCCACGTCCCAAAAAGTCCTTGGTCGTGTCGTAGTCAGAGAGCTTTTTTCCTGCTTCATCAAAACCAACCCGCGTCGGTGTGAACAGCAGGTGCTCGCCATTCTGAATGCGTGCCACAAACTCGACTTCCCGGGGTTTGTCCGCAGGCATGTCAAAGCTTGCCAGCAGGCGCTTCACTCGGAAATTGTTTGCATACAAACGCAGTGTCAGATCCTTGCCCGCACTTTGATAAGCATACGCGGAGACCTTGATGCGATAGGTCCCGGTGTCGCGCACGCGGAACTGGCTGAGCCCGAGCATGTAGTCCGCATCGGTGAACATCACCAGTGCATCCGGCAGCATTCGAAAGACTTGGCGTTGGCGCTGATACTTCTTTTTGGGATCCGCTGGTGGATCATCCGGCAAGCCCAAGTTTTTCAGGATGCTCTTCTCTTCTTTGTAGCTGTAGCGCCCCTTGACCAGTGCCGGACGTTCCTGCGGGCGAGTCGCGGCTTCCAGGGCTGCATCGGCTGCTTCCAGATACTTTTCGAGTTGGAGTTGAGAAAAGCGCAGTCCCTCAGCCACCGTGTCAAAGCCATGCATCGGCGTGTCTTCCGGCAGCAGTTCCGCCAAAGGCAGATTGATCTGCAAGAGGTCCTGCACGGTACGCTCATACTCCACTCGATTCAGCCGCCGAAGAATGGTCCGTCCCGTTTTCGCCTGAGCCTGCGCGCTTGCGGCATGCAAGGCGGGGTTCAGGGCCTGTGCAAATGTGCTGAGTTGCGCGGTTTCCGGGCGCGGTCTTTTCGCAGGTGGCATCTCGCCTTTGCGGACGCGGTCAAAGACTTTCTCCCAGGTGTCAAAGGTTGCCGAGTCTTCCAGTTTCCATTCCAGTTTCGTGAGGTCGAGATCGGCCTTTTTGACATCGCTGTCATGGCACTCCACACAGTGCTGATCCAGAAACTGGGTCAGAGGTGCAGGTGCCACTGCGAAGGCGAGGGAACTGGAAAAGCTGAGAAGAAAGAGCGCGGGCAGACGCATGGCATAGGAACGCGCTCCTTCAGTCTATCCTGACATCGCGCACACCGATTGTGCGCGAGCCTCTTTAGAAATCCAGCAAGTAACGCTTCCGTTTGCGATAGAGCGTCGCGGCATCGATGCCGAGCACAACAGCGGCTTCATGGAGGGAATCAGTGCTGCGCATGACTCGGCGGATGTGCTCACACTCCAGCTGCTCCAACGTGACACGCATGCCGACAGCGGGGGCGTCTGAATCGGCGGAGGCTGCGCCAGTAACGTCGGGTAGATCGCGAGGAGTGATTTCATCGCCCTCCGCCAAAATGACGGCACGCTCGATGGCATTGCGCAGTTCGCGGATGTTACCTGGCCACGGATTGCTGCGAAGCGCATTCAGCGCGGAAGGGCTGAAGCGGCGGACTCTCCGGCGGAATTGATTGGCAAAGAATTTCAAAAAGTTCTCAGCGCAGGCAACGAGATCCTCCGGCCTCTCACGCAGAGGCGACATGGTAGCAGAAATGACATTCAGGCGGTAAAAGAGATCTTCGCGGAAGCGACCATCCGTCGCCCATTGTTTGAGATCGCGGTTGGTCGCGGCGATGACGCGCACATTGGCTTTGCGTGAGTTGGTCTCGCCCAAGCGCTCGTATTCGCGCTCTTGCAGCAGGCGCAGCAGCTTGGGTTGAATTTCCAGCGGCAGTTCACCGATTTCATCCAGGAAAAGAGTGCCGCCATCGGCTGCTTTGACCTTCCCCCAGGTGTCGCGCAGTGCGCCAGTAAAGGCACCTTTGACATGGCCAAAGAGATCACTCTCCAGCAACTCGCGTGAGAGGCTGGGGCAACTGACCGTGACGAATGGCTTGTCACGAAATGGGCTGCGATCATGGATGGCGCGGGCGATCATGCTTTTGCCGGTGCCGCTCTCTCCCAGGATCAAAATAGAGGCCTGAGTATCCGCCGCACGGAAGAGTACATCGAGCTGTCTTTGGAGCGTTGGGTTTTGGGAAACAACTTCCGTCGGTGGTGCCTGAGTGCGCACTTCGGTGGTCAGTTCTTCGACCTTTCTTTCCAAGGTGCGCAGGGTGGTGATGCGCTTGAGAGCCTGACGCAGTTGATCGGGGCTGAA
>JAIXVB010000433.1 GCA_027483245.1 Verrucomicrobiaceae bacterium
CGCACGAACATCACCGCCAACGGCACGGCGACCAACAGGCAGCCCAGGGTGCTCCACACCGCGATGGTGAATGAATTGATCAATCCTTCGCGATAGAGCTGGTTCAAAAACACCTCGTTGATGAACTCGAACGTGAATTTCCCATCCGGTGTCCGAAACGCCAACTCCACCGTCGTCCAAATCGGGTAGGCAAAAAAGCAGCCGAAAAAAACGGCCATGATGCCAAAGACCAGGAGTGCGAGGGAGCGTGACATGCCGTGGCGAGTGAAAGAAGCTGCTTGGAAGGGCGACTAACGATGCTCGATCACGTCCTCCGCCAAAAAGCGCACTTTCGGCAAGGCCGCATATCGATCATCCTCGTGTCGATACCCCACCGGGCAGAGCACCGCCGTGGTCAGCCCGTCTTTTTCCAGCCCCAGGACTTCATCGAACTTAGCGGCCACAAATCCCTCCATCGGGCACGAGTCCAGCCCCAAAAGAGCGGCACTGAGCATGAACTGCCCGAGGGCGATGTACACCTGCAACTTCGCCCAGGTTTCCAGCCCACCTTTCGCTTCCATGCCATCGCGGAAACCCGTGACCATTTTTCGAAACCCCATCAGCGCATCCGGCGTGCCGCCGCGCACCTCCGCCATGCGCATCAAATTCGCGTCGATGTGCGCTTCCTGCATCACTTTGGGAATGGTAAAGACGACCAGATGGGAGGCATCGGCGACCTGACGCTGATTCCAAGCATGAGGCACCAAAGATTCCCGCAAAGCTGGATCTTGGATGACCAGGAACTTCCAGGGTTGCAGGCCGAAGCTGGAAGGAGTCAGCACCAAAGACTGCTCCAGCGCGGACCAGATCTCGGGCGCAATCTTCTTCTGAGGATCAAACACTTTGCACGCGTAACGCCAATTCAGGGCCGAAAGAAGGGAGTCGGGAGACATGGGGAGGATAGGAGGTGGTGAGCGCCAGAAAATCAAGCGACCATCGTGCCAGGAAGCCAAGTGTCACCTATCGCACCCAAAACAGCCTCCCTGGGGCTCTTTTCATGCAATCTGAGGGCTCAAAACAGGACTGCCCCTTGCCTGAATCCTGATGTGATTCTAGCTTATCTGGAAACTGATGATCCTTTGCCTCGAATCCTCCATCCTCGGTGGTTATCTCTCCAACGAAGTCCCCGGCCTCGTGACCGGGATGCTCCACTTGGCGGGTTCCAATCAACCGGTGAGGATCGAACTGGTGGGCAACTTCCTGCGCGACATCGCCGGCTGCCGGGTGGACATCCACAATCCCCTTCCCCATGGCGACCTGGACGATGTGGCGTGGCTGAATCCACAACAAACGGGGTTCAACGGCGTTATGACGGCTTCTTACCGCGTCGCCAAAATGCCACGTCGGCGCAGTGCAGGCAGCAGCGCTCTGCCCGATCCGAGTGGGCTGAAAAATCTGCTTTTTCTCGAATGGTTCAATCAACAGGGACAGCGCATCTTGATTCAATCCTGGCACTTGCACCTGCGAGTCAGTGCTCCGCGTTGGCAGCTGAGTCAGGAGGAAGAAAACACCCTTCTGCGTCAGTCTCGCGCCCGGAGAAAACATTTCCTCCTGCATCAGCGCGGCCAGCCCGGCACTCCCGATGCCCTGCACGCACCGGGAATGGCGGATCCTTTTGAGCCCCACAACCTCTCGGGTGATCCTTTTTCTCATCTCGATAGCACTGCTCCACACCCAGCCTCGACCACGGAGCCGAAGAGCCATCCCCCCTCTCCCACGAAGCGTTCGAAAGCTCTCGCCCTCGAACTGCGGCGTTTTGAGCAACTGCTGACCTTTCACAGTGAGCTACATTCGCGCCCTGCAGTGGTCAAACTCCTGTCCACCGTGGCCGATCTCGCGGCCCATTTGCTGCACATCCTGCGCCAATACACCGAATCGGAGATGGCTCCCTGGCATTTCCTGATCATCGATCTGGAGCAATCCCTGCCGCTGTTCAGTGCCGCTTTGAACGCGACCGATCGACTCATGCAACACGCCAGCCCCGGCACCGATCAGGAATGGCTAGGCAAAGTGCAGGCCAGTCTGCTGAACATCGAACTGCGGATGCGCGAGCTGCTCATCATTCTACGCTAAAATTTAAAGAGGCACTTCGACCGCTTCGCATTGATCCCGCCAGCCCGGAAAATTCCACAGATTGGGAAACCCTGAGCACTGCGTGGGTTTCACCGACTGAATGCGACAGGTATTCACTCCTTCGAGAAAGAGACATTCGCCATTGGGCTTATCGATGATCGAAAGGCCTGTACGGTTGGAATTCAAACGCGTGCAGTTTTCGACAAAGGCGTCCTCTTCCATGCCGAGAAAAGCAGCGATCACCGGCACCTCTGAAGGGGTGATATTGACATCGCCGGGCCAGCGGCAGCAATTGCCACAGCGAACGCACTGATAATGAGGCTTGGGGCTGTCAAGTGAGGAGGTAGGCATCATGAAAACTTTAGCATTCGCACGCTTTCTGCGGCAGCGCATAGTTCGGGGCATGTTCCGTCTCTTGCAACGAATGGATGATTCTGAGCC
>JAIXVB010000746.1 GCA_027483245.1 Verrucomicrobiaceae bacterium
TTCAAAGAACCCTTCTTCTACAAGCTCGTCGATGTGCTCGCTGCGCAGATGGCGGATGTGTTCCCTGAGCTTCGCGTGAAGAGAGAGCAGGTCAAAGCCGTGCTGAAGCTGGAAGAGGAGGCGTTTAACCGGACGCTGGACAAGGGGATCGAACTTTTTGAGAGGTTTGCTGCCGATGCAGAAAACAACGTCAAACTCCCTCCCGACGTTAAGCTCCTTCCAGATGGATCTGAAAAGGTCACAGAATTCAAACACGTTGATAAGCAGCTTCCTGCAGAGAGAGCCTTTCTGCTCTACGACACCTTCGGCTTCCCACTGGACCTCACTGAGCTCCTCGCTCGCGAACGCGGCTTGACCGTTAACACAGCGGGTTTTGACACGCTCATGGACGAGCAAAAGCAACGCGCTCGTGAAGCCGGACAGAAGAACAAACAAGTCGTCTCCGTCAGCGAGATCGAAACCAAGGACGCCACGAAGTTCATCGGTTATGACACGCTCGAAGCCGATGCCAAGGTGCTCGAAGTCGTGTCCATGAAGGACAAGACGGCGGTGGTGCTCGATTCCAGCGTTTGTTACGCCGAAATGGGCGGCCAGATCGGCGACAGCGGCCAGATCATCCTCGGCGCGAACGCCTTCCCCATCTCCAGCACGACGAAGGTCGGCAACACCTGGCTGCACTTCATCGAAGGTGAAGACGCCCCTGCCGTCGGCTCGCAGGTTCGCGTGGCCGTCGATGCCACGCGGCGTCACGCCATCGAGCGTCACCACACCGTCACGCACATCCTGCATTGGGCCTTGCATGAGGTCGTCAGCCAAGACGCCACGCAGAAGGGTTCCAGCGTGACGCCGGACAAGCTCACCTTTGACTTCAACAGCGCCGCTTTGACCCCTGCGCAGCTCGCCGACATCGAAAAACTCGTCAACGAACGCATCGTCGCCAACGACGTGGTTTCGTGGTCTGAAGTGCCCTACACCGAGGCCAAGGCGAACAGCGGCATCATGCAGCTCTTTGGCGAAAAATACCCCGAGAACGTCCGCGTCGTGCAGATCGGTGGCAAAGCCCATGCGCTCGATGGTTGGAGCATGGAACTCTGCGGCGGCACGCACACCCGTCACACGGGCGAGATCGGCCTGTTCCGACTCGTGGCCGAAGGGGCCGTCGCTGCAGGCGTGCGCCGCATTGAGGCCATCGCCGGGATGGAGGCCTACCACGCCGCCAAGGCCGATGCCGACCTGCTGAAGCTGCTCGCGGGCAAAGTCAGTGCCCAAGGCACCGCCGACCTCGAGAAGAAGATCGAAGCCCTGCTCGACCAGCAAAAGGCCCTGGAGAAGTCGCTCAAAGCCGCGCAGCAGCGCGAAGCCTCTGGCAAGGCCAAGGACCTGCTCACCACCGCCGCCAACAACGTCATCATCGCCCACCTCGGCGAGGTGGACGCCGATTACGCGATGGCGGTCAATGACGCCCTCAAAGGTGTGTTTGGTGGCATCGTCGTCCTGGCCGCCACGGGTGGAGGAAACGTCACCCTGATGGCCAATGTCGGCAAAGAGCACCAGGCCAAGGTCCAAGCCGGGAAGATCATCCAAGCCATCGCCCCCATCGTCGGCGGCAAAGGCGGCGGAAAACCCGACTTCGCCCGTGGCGGCGGCAAGGACGTCTCCAAAGTCGAAGCCGCCCTCGCCGAAGCCCAGAAACTCTGTTCGTAGTTCGGGGGGGTTCTGGTTCGTGGTCCCTGGTTCCTGGTTAGGCCTTGAGAAGAGGTTCGCCTGACCAGGGCAGGGTCGCGCCTGCGATTGATCGACCCCAAGGAATCGATCCATAATTTCCATAGAGGGGTCTGCCGACGGCATCAAGAGGCACGCCGACGGCTTGGAGAACCCCGCCGACGGGTCAGAGAGGCACGCCGACGGCTTGGAGAACCTTGCCGACGGGTCAGAGAGGCACGCCGACGGCTTGGAGAGCCCTGCCGACGGGTCAGAGAGACACGCCGACGGCTTCAAGAGGCTCGCCGACGGAATCCCAGAGGGCATTGATGCCGTCGGAGCGGTGCTGGTCGCCTTCGAGCCGGGGATCGGCTCAAAAAGCTGCCTGATTTTCCCTGCATTTCTCGGGCAAGGCCGCGCTTGCGTTTTGGAGTGCGCTGGGCCTCCAGCGCTTTCTGGCGTCCCTCGGCATGCCAAAGCGTCACACGATCTGCCTCCCTCGAACTGCGAAAAGCTCCAGAGGTCTGGAGCACTCCAGGACGCTGACGCGTTAGGTGGTGCTGCCCGTCATCCTGTCTCCTGTCTCTGAGGGTGACCCTCTCGGGATGCACTCTTGCTTGCATGAGGGCGGGAAACCTTCCCTTGTTGCGCCATGGATTGCCGCCGAAATCGCACGGAAGACCCGGAGGAATGGATCGCCACCTGTCCAGAGAAATCACGGGCCGTGTGTGAGGCCCTGCGTGACCTCATTTTCCGCTGGGAACCCGATCTGAAGGAGAGCCTCAATGCCAACGTGCTGTGCTTTTCACGGCACAAACGCGTGTGTGGACTGAGTGGCCTGAAGACACGGGCGCAGATGACGTTTTACCGAGGCGCGGAACTGCCGGATCCCGCGCGGCTTTTCAATCAAGGCCTGGAGAACTGCTCTGTCCGCAACATCGACCTGCGGGCGCTGGAAGAGATCGACCCGCGGGCCTTGCGCGCGCTGGTACACGCGGCGGTGAGGCTGGATGCGGCACCAAAACTGCCCAAGCCACCTCCGATCCCGCGCGAGGAATGGCCGATGCCGGAGGCGCTGGCGAAGGGGCTGAAGAAGAACAAGGCCGCTGCGGTGTTTTTTGACTCTCTGAAGCCGACCTACCAACGCGAATACAAGGTGTGGGTCAGCATCGCCAAACAACCGGCGACGATCGAAAAACGGCTGGAAGAAACGCTGCGTGCGCTGGCGGCAGGCAAGAAATGGGCGCAACGACGCGATGCCTGAGGGTGATGCGTGTTTTCTTTCTCAGTGTCCTTTTTCCCGGTCTGCTCGCGGCGCAAACCAACGCCCTGCCCGACCTTAACACGGTGCCCGCCGATCTGACGATCCCAGCGGTGAGCGAGGGGCCTGCTGAGGCTGGCAAACGGGTGCGCCAGACACTGGCGGGCTGGGAGGGCACGGCGGTGCATCATCTGCTGTATCTGCCGACGGACTGGAAACCGGGGGTGACGCTGCCGGTGTTCGTCGAATACGCCGGCAATGGCGGTTACAAGAACGCCTTTGGCGATGTGAGTGAAGGCACGGTCGAGGGCAGTCGCCTGGGTTACGGTGTGAGTGGGGGCAGGGGAATGCTGTGGCTGTGCCTGCCCTTTGTCGAACAGACGGAGGCGGGGCCACGCAATGCGACGAAGTGGTGGGGCGATGTGGCGGAGACCAAGCGCTACTGCCTCGCGGCGGTGCGAGAGGTCTGTGCGCGCTATGGCGGGGATGCTAGGCGGGTGGTGCTCGGCGGGTTCTCGCGCGGCAGCATTGCCTGCAACTACATCGGCCTCCACGATGACGAAATTGCCTCCCTGTGGCGGGCGTTTGTCTGTCACAGTCACTACGATGGTGTGCGGGAAAAGTGGCCCTATGGCGGGGCTGACCGAGCGGCGGCGCTCATCCGACTGGCGCGGTTGAAGGGGCGTCCGCAGTTCATCAGTCATGAGGGGACGACGCAGGAAACCGAAACCTACCTGCGCGGCACGGGCCTCGTGGGAGACTGGACCTTTGTGCCGCTGCCCTTTCGCAATCACAGCGATGCCTGGGTGCTGTGTGACCTGCCAGAGCGGAAACGACTGCGCGACTGGCTGACGAATCATCTTTCGGAGTGACAGACCCGTTGCGTAATTCGTGGCACAGGCGTAGCATCTTTCTGTAACCCATGAGCGCACCCGACGAGTCTAAGGACCAGCGACTGAAGCAGGCCGAGAAAATCACCAGTCACCCTGAGCAATACAAGGTGTGTGAAGGCTGTGGTTCGATCGTGGTCGCGCGGGCGGTGACCTGCCCAAGTTGCCACGCCTATCGCTTTGATGCCACCACGATGCGCGTCGTGGCGCAGGCGAAAGATCTGGCGATGCGTGCCGCCCACTCGGTGCTCAGTTCCGATCTGACCTAACCTGAGAAGGCTCAGCGTTTGTAAACAGGGCCGGGGCCGCTTCCTTCCTTGCTGCGTTCTTTGTCGGCGCTGTTGCGGTAAAAGATCACACCGTTGCGCTTGAGGTTGCCGATCAGGTCTTTGAACTCGAGCTTCAGTTCGGAGTCATTGACGAGGGCTCCGAGGAGTCCTTTGCCCGTGGTGATGTTGCGGGCGGCGAGGGAGAAGCTATCGGCGGCTTTTTTGATCGAGATCAGCGATTCATCGGCTGTGGCCATGGCTTTGTCAGCCTTGGCAATGACGGGGTCCAACTTGTCAAACATCGGCCCGAGTTTCTTGGTCGATTCTTCGACATTTTTGGCAGAGGTCTTGAAGCTAGCGGCGGCATCCTTGAGGTCTGCGATGGCGTTCTTGAGGTTGAGGGCGTTTTCCTCGCCCAAGACTTTTTCATCGACGCGGGTCATGGTCTTGTTCAGGTGCTCCATGCTCTGCTTGAAGTCCGTGATGGTCGTGTCGGAGAGCGCGCCTTTGTTGATCTTCTCCATGGCACCTTTGACATCGACCAGCGCGGTGCGGACGTCATCGAGCACGAGATCGACTTTTTTGCCGACCTGTTCGGCGGTGTTTTGCAGGTCCGAAAGGCCGCCGGTCTTGGTGCCATCAATCACCGCCGCATGATCGTGAGGAATGAAGTCTTTGCTCAGCTTGCCCGTGGGTTTGATCTCAATCAGGGCATCTCCCATGAGGCCTGCGGAACCGATGGCAAAGATCGCATCGGCGGGGATTTCCACGTCGTCGAAAATCTGCAAGTCCATGATGACGCCGGTGAAGGTGTCATTGAGCTGCGGGTGCTTGATCACCTTGCCGATCTTGGCACCGCCGAGATAAACGGGGGAGCCTTCTTTGATGCCGGAGGCATTGGGGAAGGCGACTTTCAGCGTGTAAGTGTCGCGGAAGATCTCCCGGATGCTGCCGAACTGGAGGATGAGGCCGCCGAGCAGCAGCAGCCCCACCAGCATGAAGAGGCCAACAAGGAGTTCGGTTTTGCGGTCGTTGTTCATACAAATCTAAGCGCACATGCCGGAGCGGCCGGCGATGAAATTTTGAAGTTCGGGATCAGATGAGTTGCGAAGGTCATCGCGGGTGCCGATGAAGTAGATGACGCCATTTTTGAGCATGGCCACGCGGTCGGCGATTTTGAAGACGCTGTTCATGTCATGGGTGATGACGACGCTCGTCACGCCCACGCGCTTCTGCATGCGCTTGATCATGAGATCGATGACATCGGTGACAATGGGGTCCAGGCCTGCCGTGGGTTCATCATAGAGGATGCACTCCGGTTTGCCGACAATGGCACGGGCGATGCCGACACGCTTTCTCATGCCGCCCGAGAGGTTGATGGGCATCTTGTCTTTGTGCTCCTCCAGCTCAACGAGGTCCAGCGCTTCATGCACTCGACGTTCGATCTCAGCTTTGTTGCGCAGACCGGATTCTTTCAGCGGGAAGGCGACGTTTTGAGCCACGGTGAGGCTGTCAAAGAGCGCGGCATTTTGAAACAGATACCCCATGCGATGGCGGGCATTGACGAGCTGACGTTCATTGAGAGAACAGAGGTTCACACCATCGAGTTCGACCTTTCCCTCATCGGGGTGCATGAGGCCGATGATGTGCTTGAGCAGCACGCTCTTGCCCTCGCCACTGGGGCCGATGAGCACGAGGGTCTCTCCGCGATTGATGATGAGATCCACGCCCTGCAGGGTCTTCTGCGCCCCGAAGCTCTTTTTAAGCCCGGTGATGCGAATGAAGGGAACGTCTGGATCGGCAGCGGGCATGGTCATCACATGGCTGTCCCAAGCGGGAAGAAGTAGTTCAAGAGCATCGTCAGAAAGAAATTCGCCACGAGCAGGGCCAGGGAAGAGAACACCACCGCCCGAGTGGTGCCGAGGCCGACGCCCACCGCGCCATTGGAAGCGATCAGACCCTGGTGACAGGAGATGAGCACGATCAGGATGCCAAAGACGAAACCTTTGATCATGCCGAAGCTGACATCCTGGAGATTGGTGTGATCCACCACATGGGTCCAAAACCACGCGTGAGGGATTTTAAAAACACCCGTGCCGACAATGACCGAGGCGGCCAGGCCAAAAGCGATCGACTCCGCGATCAGCAAGGGCATGGAAATCATGATGGCCAGGAAACGTGGCAGGACGAGGTAATCCACCGGGTGCGCACCCATGACGCGCAGCGCATCGATCTGCTCACTGACCTTCATGGTGCCGATCTCTGCCGCCATGGAGGCACCGACGCGCCCAGCGACCATGAGACCGGTGAGCACGGGCCCGAGCTCGCGACACAGGGAGACACTGACAATGCCGCCGATGGTGGACTCAATGCCGAA
>JAIXVB010000640.1 GCA_027483245.1 Verrucomicrobiaceae bacterium
GAAGATGCCCTTCTTCGAGAACGAATCTCAGAAGCCATTGCCACCTGCGGCCTTCATGCTGACACTGCATCGATTTACTATCGTTGGATCAGCCGCTTTCTTGATCACTGTGGCTCGATACCCACAGAGCCTGTCGCAGCCACCGAAAGTCTGCGTCGTTTCGTTGCCGCCTGCCAAGTTTCCGGCACTTACAGCCGTCCGACCCTCCAGCTCTGCTGCTGCTCCATCGGTTTCCTATTTCGCGAAGTTTTCCGTTGGCCCACTCCGCAGATTCGCCGCGCCTCTGCAGACTCCAGAGCCCGCCCTGTGCCTGTCGTCTTCAGCCACGAGGAAATTGGCCGCATCATCACCCATTTCCCCAGCCGTTACCGCATTGCCGCCTGCTTGGCTTATGGCTGCGGACTGCGCGTCAGTGAATGCGTCGCCCTTCGCATCCGCGACATCGACCTCGACCGGGGTGTTTTGATCGTCCGCCAAGGCAAACGAGGTCGGCAACGCTCACTCAGTCTGCCCTGCATGGTGCGTCTCCAGTTGCAGAACCATTTGGAAACCGTCCGGCGTCAGCTCAAAGAAGAGCTTGATCGCAGTCTGGTCCTCGGTGTTCCAGGTCTCGGAAAGATCGATAACCTGGATCGAGCTTGGCCAGCTTGCCCGGTTTTCCCTAGCATTCACACCAGCGGACAAGTTCGACATGTCGGCAAAGGTTGCCTGCAAAAAGCCTTCAAGCAGGCCCTCAACGACTCCAGAATCCCCAAAAAGGCAGGCATTCATGCCCTACGCCACAGTTTCGCGACTCATTTGCTGGCAGCAGGTGCCGACATCCGCACCGTCCAAGAGGCCCTCGGTCACTCCTCGCTCGAGACCACAATGATCTACACCCACGTTCTCCAGGCCGAACAACCTGCTGTGCCCAGCCCCCTCGACCGGATCCAAATCAACTGGTGACAGGCGCAGTGGCATGGCCTCCAGCCCCCTGCTTCCCTCATGCAGCCACCGACAACTCTCTGCATCATTTCATTTGGCCAACGTTTGATCACAGGATTAACAAAATTGGCAGGATTCACAGGATTTTTCAGAGCCGTAAATCTTGTCCGATCTCCTCTTTGAATAGCCCTACTGGGCAGAGAGGAAGCAAAAGATCACCACTAAGCTTCCCGAGGAATTTTCCCGCTATGCGTGGATCGCCCTGATGGGGCTTCATTGGCTGCAAACGCAACACACAGAGCCCTGCTTGGGCTACGATGGAGCACCCCGTTGGGGCTGGTAATGCCGTTGCACCTCAAAGCGTGAATCCATACGCGACAAGACCAGCACAGTCCGCAGAACCAAAACCCAATGATCGGACCAATTTACGTGCAGTGAGATAAACACAGACCATGGGCTCATCAGGGCCGAAGGCCCGAACTACCGTAGCCCTGGGTTCCCGAGAAAGAAGGCTTGCAGCCCTGAAGGCGCGATCCAACACGACGGCATCCCCTGAATACACAGATCGCAGAGCCCAGGGCGGCAATTTGGTGATGGAAACCAGCCCCAAACCACAAACAGGATTCGCTCCACGACGTTCCCTGATGTGGATCACAGTCGGTGCGGTCACCACTCCACCCAAGGATTGAGAGGCTTCCCAGTCTGTTGAGACCTGTAAATCCTGTCCCATTCTATAAATCCTGTAGCCTCAGGCCGAGGTAGTGAGAGCCTTGAAAAACAGAGGAAGCTGCGCAGACCACTCTGTGGAGTCCTCCACTCCACCCAGGGTTGCCAGAATTCAGAGGCGATTTCAGAAGGATTTAAGTCTCGAGATCATCTTTGAGGGCGAGTTGAAATCTCGCAATCCTTCCGCGAGTAACCACCCGATTTTCCCAAAGGTATAAAAAAAATAAATTTTGTGTTGAGACTTTAAAAATATTCACTTAAGTTATAGAACAAGTAGCTTTAGACTCCAATTCAACACCTCATGAAATTCATATTTCGTGTCTTTTTTAATCGTGATCTTTCGTAGGGCATATTGGGGGTCGATTTGATAATCAGCTCTGATAGCAAAATCAGAGGCATCGAAATTAAACTACATTTTCAATTTTCGAATTTTCACTGATTCAAAATAAAAATTTCGAGAGTGTAAAGCAAAAACGTATTTTCGAATTCACAACTCCGAAGTTGTAATGTTATTGTATTTTAAACGGCCAGCCACTTTTTGACCAAGCCTCATTGCATTTTGCTCTATATTAAATGAAAAACTGGGATTTTATCTCTTTCAACTTAGATATCTCGCACATTCATTTCATCGGCATAATTAGGCATGTTAACGCCCACAGGGCGGATCTGCAAAGATGGGATGCTGTCTGCTTTGAGTCCCCCTGCTCCTGAAGATTGAGCGATTTAAATGCTAGCGTGCAAGAGCTCGTCTTTGCTGCTTTAAAAGCCAAGAGGTGACCTCCATGTCTGAATTTGAGGCCAATAAAATGAGGTTACCGGCGAGAACATTTTTTGAATGTTTTCGCGACTTGTGAGTTAGGCCCATCGGGATGCGGCTGCCTAGTTTGAGGGGTTCAAGGCTGGTTCAGCCTGGATACAGCTCGACATGATTTATAGCATGGGACAGGATGGACGGGCATCGAAAGAGGGGAAAACGTGTCCATCGCCAGCGGAGTGGCGGAGATATGGGGCTCCAAGGAGTAGTCGGCAGCCCACTGTGCACGGCCATAGGCTCTGGGTGAGGAAAATAAGCGGCGGAAAGCGACTGCTGAAGAGACCGCGAAGTGATTCCTGAGGGGGAAGCGATGAAATAAAAAAGGCTGCCGCTCTCGGTGAGGAGAGGGCAGCCCACGAATTGAAAACCTGTTTTGCTTTTAGAAAGTGACGTTGGCACCGAGCACGACACCGAAGCCGGGTTCGTTGCTGCCGGAACCGGCAGTGCGGTATTCTTCGTCCAGGAGGTTTTCCAGGGCGAGGGTAACACCGAGGTTTTGGGTCACCTGCCAGCCGCCACGCAGGGTGATGAGATTGTAGGCTGGATTGCCATTGCGAACGATGCGATCGGTGTCATTGCGGTCACTGCTGTTTTGGCGATCCGCCTGCGAATGAGCAAGGCCGACGAGTTCAGCCCAGAGACGGCGGTCGGTGCTCTGCCAGCGGACACCCGCACGGACGATGATGGGGACGATGCGGCTGACAGGTTCGCGTGTCTGATAAGTGGTGCGATTGGGGAATTGATCCACCTGGCCCTCCATCCAGGTGAAGTGACCAAAGACGGACCAGTTTGGATTGAACCGATAGTCACCTGCGATTTCGATGCCGTGAACGAAGCCATCGCCACCGTTTTCTTTGGTGACGACACGATTGGCACCGCTGAGCTGGCCGGTGGGGCGGCGGATGATCATGTCATCGATGAGGGTGTAAAAGTAAGCGATGTTGGCACTCCATTTTTCGGTGTCGGCTTTGAGGCCGAGCTCAAAGTTGACGAATTGTTCAGGATTGAGGCCCGTGGTGGGAATTTCGAGTTCACCACTGCGGGCGATGTCGAGACGCGAGAGGTCAGAGAGGTTCGGGGCGCGGAAACCTTGGGAGACGCCGGCATAGAGCTTGTATTGGTCTTTTTCATCCAGGTCGAAAACGACGCGACCGCTGGCGGAAAAGTTGGTCCAGGAGTCTGCGTAGGAACCGGTGCGGGCGGGGCTGGGAGCGGGGGCACCGAGAGCAGGAATCTGGAAGACACCGACATCCGCCGCAGCGTAGGTGTAGCGTCCTCCGAGGAAGACATGAAAGCGATCTCCGAGGTCGATGGCGTCCTGCAGATACAGGCCGAGGAGGTCGTAACTGGAGTCATCACCGACGGGGCCCTGAACGGCGCTTGAGACAAAGGTGCCGTTGAGACGATAACGCTGGCTGCCGCTGTTGACGCGATCGTGATAATAATCGACGCCATAGGTCAGGCGACCGAGAGGCGTGGGACTCTCCAATTGGAGATCGAATCCGAGGGTGGTGACTTCGGTCTGGTTGTAGTCCACCCGATTGTCCGCAGCGCGGCGGATGCGGTGTTCATACTCATTGGCAGTTTGGAAAGAAACGGTGAAGGAGGCATTTTCGATGAAGAAATTCAGGTCCTGCGCAGCGAGGCGGAGGTAGGACAGAGTGCGGTCCTGATCGAAGGAACGGCGCAGATCGGTGCCGGTGGTGGTGCCTTCCCAAGAACGGCCAAAGACGGTGGCATGGGTGCGCCAGGCGTCGTTTTGTTTGAGCTGCTGGTGCACGGCGGTGAGAGTCCAGTGATCGGAAAGGGCGATGTCGAGACGCGCATCGTAGGCCCATTCATCGTAACCCGTGCGTGGCTGGTCGCCGAGTCCGGCGGCATGGACATCGCCAAAGGACTTCAAGCTGGCACCGAGATGCAGGCCCCATTTGCCACCTTCACCGACCTGGAAGGACTGGTGAGCGATGTTGCTTTCCTCGGCGGTTGAGCCGCGATAGGAGCTGAGACCGTGGAAGAAAAAGCCGGGGGCCTCGTCGCGAAAATTCGAGCTGCGGGTGAAAAGATTGACAGTACCGCCTACGGAGTCGCTGCCATAAAGGACACCGCCCTGCCCCGGGATGACCTCGACGCGGTCGAGCGCGTAGGAGTCGATCATGTTCCAGTATTGATTCGGGCCTTCGCGGAAAGTGGAGTTGTTGAAGCGGATGCCATCAATGAGGGCGAGGTTGCGAAAGCCAGTGAAACCACGGATGAAGGGTGAACCTTGGCCATTGGACGTTTTTTGAACGGTGACGCCGGGGGTTTCCTCCAGAGCCTCTGGCAGGGTTCGAACCTGGCGTTCCTTGAAGTCCGTCGAACTCAGCGTGCGGACCTGCTGAGGAGCGCTGTGGGCATCGGTGCCACTGCGAGTGGCGGTGATGACGACCTCTGGGAGATCGGTTGTTGCTGTCTCGAGCTTGGGTTTCTCAGCAGGTAGAGGTTGGGGTTTGACCGGCTCCACAGCAAGGCTCGCTGCCGTAGTGAGGAGAAATAGATTGGTGAGGTGCTTAATCTGCATAGCGGGAGACCATCAATAAAGCAGAGTCCATGCAACTTTGTCACGAATGGGTTATCTTTACGCTGATTAGAACGTCCTGATGATCAATCAATGACCACGTTTGAAGCATGGATGAACAAAGAATGTGCTAACTCGGGCGGCGCGGCCAGGAAAGCACAGGCTACGTTTGGCTGGATGGACAAAGAATGTGCGAGCGGCGAGGAAAACGGGCTGGATGGCCCATGCTACTTATCTGCTACGGTCTTCAGAGGGGGAGATCGTAGATTTTCTCGAAGACAGCGGCGGGGCCCTCAGCAGCACGATGGGGATCGACGATGGTGATGCCATCATTACCGAAGCGGGCGGTGACAGGAGCCCCCTTCCCTTCGGCGAGGTATTTAAAATTGAGATCTCGCACCTTCGCGGCGGCATCGACCAGCGCACAGGTGATGCGGGCCTCCTCGGCGGTGGGATACAACTCAGCCACGTCGTCGCGGCTTTCACCGGCGAACTTCACGCGGCTGATGGCCACCAATCCGACCGTGAGACTATCGACTCCATACCCGATGTAACCTTTGCTGCCGTCCGGGCGTGAGACATCGCGGGTGAAGTGATTGTTGCTGGTGCGCGAGCCGCCGCCCTGATTCCACCAGCGAAAGCCACGATACTGCTGATCACTCTCCACTTTGCCATCGGCACCGACGATTTCGTGGCCCTGATTCACGGGGCCTTCAAAGTCAGCGGGCGTGACCCAGTTGTTGTGAAAGTTAATGCTCATGCCGTTGTCGAATTCGACACGAACCTGCACGGCATCGTAGGCGTTGATGCCATCGCGAATGAGACGTTTCTTTTGGCCCACGGCGCTGAGGCTGACAGGCTTTGAATGGTAATAGGACCAAATGAGATCGGTCCAATGCGGGCCCACATAACTGAAGGGGTCTGAAGACTCCACCCATTTGAAGGTGCTAGTGCTGACTTCCAACGGCTCTTCTAAATAGGCCGTGCCATAAAGCGGTGCACCGATGCGGTTCTGAATGTCATCCCGAATGCGCAAGTGATCGGGATCGTAGCGCTTGTGCATGTCCACGGCGACGATGCAGTTCTTGGCTTTGGCAGCAGCGATGATTTCATCGGACTCCTGAATGCTCAGGCACATGGGTTTCTCCGTGAGCACGTGAACGCCGCGTGCCAGAGCGGAAAGAATGGGCTGCGTGTGAAGGTGATCTGGGGTGGCAACCGCGAGGACATCGAGATCTGGAAAGTCACGCAGAATATCCTCCCAAGGCGCATCGCCAAAATAGACTTTGGGCCGATCTCCGGTCCATTCTTCAAAGATCGCTGCCGAACGTTGGGCGGACTGTTCAGAGCGAGTGGCCACGGCCACGAGATCAAACTTCATCGGGGCGAGATCGCGCGCATATTTGTCCAAACCGACGCGAGCGAGCTGACCGGCGATGCCAAAACGTTGGAGATCTGCATAAGCACGCAGGTGGACATCGCCACCGAACATACCGGCGCCAACGAGAGCAATTTGAAGAGTGGGTTGCATGACGAGATAGAACCGGGGGAGACGCAACACGCAAGGGGGCTGGCAAGTATCGAAATGACCAAGAGTGGCCTTGGAGTGATTCGGTCCGTGAGCAAACACGGTGATAATCAGGAGCCCCGGGTTGTCAGTTATTTGTGAAAATTATGAATTTTGTATTTGCTGAGTTTCTGCTAATCAGTTATAAATACCATATTCCGAACAAGATCTCCTTCTGGAAAATCAAAAACGGAAGACTAACGCAACACCAACAGCCCAAACACAACACACACTATGAAAAAAGTTAAGCTCAACGCCTCCCTCAAAGCTGGATTCAGCCTTGTTGAAATGCTCGTCGTGATCGCAATCATCGGCATCATCGCCGCCATCGCTATCCCGAACATCGGTTCCATCAACGACAGCGCTCGTATCGCTTCCGCTCAACGCAATGCCCAGTCCGTGGCATCCGTGCTGAACGCTGCTTTCGCCGCTGGCGCTGCAACCCCAGCTGGCTGGAGCGATGCCACCACGGGCATCACGATCGTTACGGCGGCTGAGACCGGCCTCACTCCTGACGACGGTCCGTTTGATGGCAAGAAATTCACCACGGGCCCGATCGACGACGAGGAAGACGATATCGCTGCTCAATACTTGAGCTTCGACCTCGACAACAAGCAGGTCATTTACAATTCCACGATCACTCCTACTCTGGACTAATTGTGAGGGTCGGATGCCCGGCACCCGTCCCGATGATTTGAGTGTCTGATCCACAAGGGGTTAAGACGCCAGCATCTGGACAAGATCATCGCCGCCGGCGGAAACATGTTTCCCCGGCGGCTTTTTTTTCGACTCAAAACTCATGCGATGTTGACCTCTTTCTCCAGCAAAAGTTCACGCGGCTTCACTTTTGTAGAAGCCATATTCACCATTGCTATCATTGGAATCATGGCTTCGCTCGCCGTTAGTGCGATCTCCAATGGAACTCGCGACGCCAACCGAATCATCGCACGACAGCAACAAACGGTGATCAATGAAGCGCTGATCACGTGGGTCATGTCCCAGATGCGA
>JAIXVB010000517.1 GCA_027483245.1 Verrucomicrobiaceae bacterium
GCAGCAGTCCCACCAGCACATCGAGTTCTCGGCGCAGCAGAGGCTCCCCACCTGTGAGGCGGATCTTTTCCGTGCCCAGGCTGGCAAACACACCCGCCAGCCGCGTCAGTTCCTCAAAGGTCAGCAGCGCCTCTTTCGGCAGATACGCATGGCCGGGACCGAACAACTCCCGTGGCATGCAGTAAGTGCAGCGGAAATTGCAGCGGTCGATCACCGACATCCGCAGATCCCTCAGGGGCCTCCGCAATCGATCCAGCACTGGCGTGCCAGCCGCAGGCGGAGTCGAGGAGGTGGCACAAGCGCGAGTCATGAGGTCAGAAATCGGAAATCGTCAGGGATTAAAGCGCAGCTTTGCGCAAATCCGAACGCAAAGTCCATCTCGACCTCGGGAATCCCCGGAGCTTTCCAAGCCCACCGGCCTACCACTCAAGGCGTTTCGTAAACATAGACGGGTTGTCCGTCTTCCCAACCGAGGTAAGGCAACGCTGCGGAGATCTCATCCTCGCTGAAATTGCCGATTCTGAACATCTTACCTTTAAAGTTTCCGCGACTGGCTTCGCGGCCTTCGAGCAGGTTTTGGATCGTCGATTCCCAATTGCCTGGGACGATCACGTTGGCTCCTGCGGCGGTGGCCCCCATGGTGATGGCGACGACTTCCTGTGCATTGCGTCGATCTCGCACTTGGGTGATGGACGAGCGGTGATCGCCGGTGAGGTAACCCACACAGATGGTCACCATCACGCCGATTACTGCGATGACGACGAGCATTTCCACCAGGCTGAAAGCGTGGCGACGAGTGTGAGAAGGCAATGACAAAGACGACCTCAAGAAACAGAAAGGGATTATTCTAGAAATTATAGTCGAATCTAGGATTCAGCAAGTCACGGATTGAAAAAACGCATTGCTCTTAAGTGACAACAGCTTTCCAGACAATTTGCTGGCGCTGGCCTCTCTGCTCGCCATCGGAACGCAAAATGGACCTGACCTTTGTCTTCCCTTGCCTGAATGAAAGCCGCACCATCGCGCTGTGCATCACTGCTGTGCGCCAAGCGCTGGAGGCGGATCCATCTCTGAACTACGAGATCGTCGTGGCAGACAATGGCAGCACGGATGACTCACGCCAGATCGCCATCAGCCTGGGCGCACGGGTCGTGCCGGTGAGCCAGCGCGGCTACGGTGCAGCGCTGCGCGGTGGCATCGAAGCGGCCGAGGGCAAGTATGTGATGTTTGCCGATGCGGATGGCACTTACTGCTATGAGCACTCTCTGGAGCTCTATCGCGCGACATCGAAGGCGGATGCAGACATGGGCATCGCCTCCCGCATGAAAGGGGTCATCGAACCCGGGGCCATGCCAACATTGCATCGTCACCTTGGCACCCCGGTTTTGACCACGCTCATCAATCTGCTGTTTCATGGCAAGCTGAGCGACTGCAACTCAGGCTTTCGCTGCTTGAAGAAGACCGCCTACAACACCTGGGACATCCGGGCCAGTGGCATGGAGTTCGCGTCGGAACTGCTCATCAAGGCGCTGAAAAACAAGGCCAGCACGGTCGAGATCGTCTCCGGTCTGCGTCCGGCACCGGTCGATCGTGTGCCGCATCTGCGCACCTGGCGGGATGGCATGCGGCATCTGCTCTTCATCCTTTCCGAGCGACCTCGTTTGTTTGAACTGAAGGGCCTCGTGCTCATCGTCGTGGCCACGCTTTTGCAGGCCGTCGCTGCCTTCACGGGTCCGATCAATCTGGGCGGATTGAATATCTTCAACATTCACAGTCAGGTCCTGCTCATGCTCACCGCCTTGCTCGGCACGCAGATCTACATGCTGTCAGCGGCCATGTTTTTGCAAAAGACCGAGAAACCACGGCCGATCACGCGGCGATTGATCGAGATGGATGAAGGCGGTCTGTTCTTTTTGCTGGCGAGCTTGCTGGCAGCCATTGGGTTGGTGATCACGTGGCTGGTCGTGACCTGGGCGCTGTCAGATTTCAAGAACCTCAGCTTTGCAGGCCCCTTGGTGGTCTGGATGCACTTCCTGGCGGTGCCGGCGATGGTGGCCTTTGGCCTGCTCGGCGTGCACATCCTGCGCAAAGGTCGCTTGGGTTGAGGCCCGAAAAGGCCTGCGCGCTTAGCTTTGAATGAACTCGCCTGAGGCGATGCGCGGAGTCGTGCCCCGATCTCAGCAGGGCTCGCCTGTGCAGAGAAAAACGCGGCAAAACCGTGGCCAGTATCCCTGCACAGAGCTTGGAAACAAAGCCTGCTTCGGCGGCCATTTGTAACTCATCGACAGGAAATCGGTAAGAAATCTAGGAAGACTTGGCGAATCGGCACTCAACTGGCTTACA
The DNA here is from genome assembly GCA_027483245.1 of Verrucomicrobiaceae bacterium. Lineage (GTDB taxonomy): Bacteria > Verrucomicrobiota > Verrucomicrobiia > Verrucomicrobiales > Verrucomicrobiaceae > Prosthecobacter. The sequence continues at coordinate 2,344 of JAIXVB010000517.1, forward strand.
CCAAGGCTGACCATGACAGTTCAATCTCATACCTGTTTCCTCGATGAGCACCTCGAACAACGTCCCTTCTTCCGTTTCCGACAATGGCCTCACCCCGAATTGGCAAGCGCCAACTCTGGAGCACCTGCAGCAACTTCTGCCGCAGTATCAATTCACCGGTGTCTTGGGCATCGGCGGCATGGGAGCGGTTTACCGCGCCCGTCAAATCAGCCTCGACCGGGAGGTGGCGATCAAATTGTTGCCGCCGATCCCCGAGGACGATGACATGCAGTATGCAGAGCGCTTCAAAAACGAAGCGCGAACGATGGCTCGGATGAGCCACAACTGCATCGTATCTGTTTATGACTTCGGCAGCACGACGGATGGGCAGCTCTACTTTGTGATGGAGCATGTGGACGGCACCGATGTGCAAAAGATGATCGAAGCCACAAGCCTGCTGCCACCTGCGCATGCCCTTGCGATCACCTGCGCCGTTTGTGATGCCCTGCAGTATGCGCATGAGCACGGCGTGTTTCATCGCGACATCAAGCCCGCGAACATTCTGATCAATCGGGAAGGTCAGGTCAAAGTCGCGGACTTTGGTTTGGCCAAAATGAACGATGCTGCCGAAGCGCGGCTGTTGCAGACCAACATCGTGCTGGGCACGCCCGACTTTGTGGCGCCCGAGTCTCTGCTCGCCGGTGTGATCGTGGATGGTCGTGCGGATCTCTATGCGGTGGGCGTCATGCTGCATCTCATGCTCACCGGTGAGTTGCCGAAGCCCGAGGGCCTGCGCGCCTCACAGATCATTCTGGGCCTGGATCCTCGTTTGGATACCGTGATCGCAGCCGCGATGAAGCCGGATCGTCAGCAGCGTTATCAACTCGCGGCTCAAATGCGCCATGACTTGGACGTCATCCGAACCACGCCGTATGTCCTGCCGGCGCAGCGAGTCAGCGCACCGGTTCCGTTGCCGCAACCCATCGGGCCGCATCAGCCGACCTCGCGTCCGCCTCAGCGCCATGTTTCCCCGCCCACCCATCGTGCGCCAGCGGCGAAACCTGTCCCTCCGCCCGCTAAAAAATCATTCCTCATTCCCATCGTTCTTGGAACTGTCGCGGCGGTCGCGGTGTTGACCTTTGTTCTCCTGCAACCGGCCCCCCAAAAGGTCCCCGCTCAAGTTTCCAATCCCGCCGTCAAACCTGCGCCGAAACCTGCTCCCGTGGTCGCTTCACAGCCAGCGAAACCCCCAGCGCCTAAACCCGCGCCAACACCTAACACCCCAAAAGTGGCGGAGGCCAAACCAGCTCCGAAACCCGAGCCTGTGCAGGCCCCTTCTCCGCCTCCGAACCCTGCTCCCATCATGGCAGCAGCGCCAGGGCCCGTGGTCGAGATGAAGAAACCAGAAGTCCCGATCGCCGCGCCGGTCATCCCTGAATTGGTCGCCCTCCAGACTCAAATGGACAAGCTCACAGCTGAGCGAGTGGTGATGCCTTTTCAGGCGGATGTGGCCAAACTCAACGCTGGTTACCTCAGCGGCATTGAGCATGCGATGGCCTCCGAAAAGCAGGTGGGAAATCTGGATGGGGTCATGGCTCTCGAGGCGGAGAAAAAACAAGTCAGCACGGCGGAACCTGGAGCGAGTTCGCAGGGAACGGAGTTCACACAAATCGCCTCTCTGGTGAAGCTGCGAGAGATCTATGTCAGTGCCTATGCTCAACTCGATCAACAGCGCAGCCAACGTCTCAAAGCTCTAACGGATCCCCTGACGGTGCGCCTCAAACTCCTGGAAGCAGAGCTCACCAAACAAGACCGAATCGACGATGCCAAGAGCGTTCGTGAGTATCGGGATGGTTTGTCACCCGCAGCGACACCGATGCTGGCCGTGGCCGTTCCCACAGCACCAACGGAGGCCTTGCCAGCGGTTCAAGAAGCGATCAAAACGGAGCCTGTGAAAGTCGTCGCGGGTGACGATCGCAATGCGGCCGATTGGGTGTTCAATCTCGGCGGCTGGGTGGCCCTGGAGGACCGTGGTAAATTACAGCCGATTCGAAACAAAGATGCGTTGCCGAAAGGTCGATTTGAGATCGCTGAAGTGCATCTGGAATTCACCACCAATGGTCCAAACAGCCCCAAAGGTGGGATGGAGAACCTGCAGCCGCTCAGTGGGTTGAAAGGTTTGAAACGCATTTGGTTACGCTCCATTCCCGTGAAGGACGAGCACTTGATCGCCCTGACCACGCTGGACTCGTTGATCCATCTTCACATTGAAAACACGGGAGATGCCATCACGGATGCCTGCCTCACCCACGTTGCTGAAATGCCTGCCCTGATCAATCTGGAGATCATGAGTCAGCCAAAGTTCACCGGCAGTCAGCTCGGCGTGCTGAAAAAAATGAAAACGCTGCGTGGCCTCAATCTGCAAAGCTGTTCGGGTCTCATGGAGAGCTGCTTTGCTCGCATTGGCGAGCTGCGGGAACTGAATCGACTCAATCTCACGGGCACACCGGTCACGGACAGCCATTTGAGCACGCTGACGAGTTTGGATAAGCTGAGTGATCTCGCTGTGCGTGGCACACGGGTGACGGCCCCAGCCCTGGCGGAGCAGACACAATTCCGCGAACTGCGTTCCTTGGGTTATGACTTCAGTCCTGGCAATGTGGCGCAGGAAGCCAAGATGCTTTCGTCAGCCTTTTCGAAGTTGAATCAACTGAACTTTCAGGGTCGCCCCGGAACCTACAGCGCTGAAGATTTCCGCAGCCTGCGTGCCTTTCCGAATCTCGCCCGCATCTCCTGTTATGTGCGCAACATGGAAGAAAGCGCGGTGCTTGGATTTCTCGATCTGCCAGGTCTCACAGAGCTGCGTCTCAGTGACTCACCGACGTTGTTTGATAACACCCTGAGCATGCTGTCACGTCACCCCTCGCTCACGATTTTGGCTTTGAGCAATCTGCCGGTCAGTGACAGCGGTGTGTTGCAACTCACGCCGATGAAATCGCTGAGGACACTGGAGCTGAACATGAATCTCGCGCAGGTGACCAAAGGCGGCGTGTCCTCGTTTCAAAAAGCACGACCCGATGTGCTGGTGAAACGTTGAGGATGCTCTGCATCAACCCTGCAGTTGATCCCACAGCAGCTTCGCCACCATGGCAAACACCACCATCAAAAACACCACCCGCACAAACGGTGCGCCGTGACGAATGACCAGCCCTGAGCCCAGGCGCGCGCCGATGAGTTGGCCCACGATCATGACCGCCGCGATGTCGTAACGAATGCGCATGGCCACGACAAAAACGAGCAGTGAAGCGGCGTTGCTGGTGAGATTGACGACCTTCGTGTAGGCCGTGGCGCGCGTCAGTTCCAGGCCCAGAAGCGTGAGGCAGGCGATGGTCCAGAAGGAGCCTGTGCCGGGGCCGAAAAACCCATCGTAAAATCCGAGTACACTGCCTGCGAGGAGCGCGAAGACGGCGGGCGAAAGGCGTGCCCGCGCTGTCTGCTGACCGAAACGTGGACTGACGAGCGCATAAGCGGCGATGCTGAGCAGCAGCCAGGGCACGATTTTTTTCAGCACCTCATTGCTCACCTGCGTGACGACATAGGTGCCGAGCAAGGCGGCGCCAAAGGTCACAATCACCGCGAGTTTCACCTCGGGCCACTTCACCAATCCAGCCTGCATGTAGCGTCTCACGGCCAGCAAGGTGCCCCAGGTGCTCTGCATTTTATTGGTGCCGAGGGCGATCTGTGGAGGCAGTCCTGCCCAGAGCAGAGCAGGCACGGAAATGAGTCCACCGCCTCCGGCGATGGCATCGATGAAGCCTGCGGCAAGACCAGCGAAAAAGAGAAGGGCGTAAACCGAAACCTCCATGACAGCCGCTTTCTGGGGCGGCTCGGCAGAGGTGTCAACCGCAGCCCTCCTTGCGTGCATTCCTTTGGGGACGATTTGACCGCCCGCTGAATGCTCCTACTGTGGGGGCCTCATGAGCCAAGCTACCGCCATTTCCCCTACCCGTGACAAAGACTTCCCTGAGTGGTATCAGCAGGTCGTCCGGGCCGCTGATCTCGCTGAAAACTCGGAGGTGCGCGGTTGCATGGTCATCAAGCCTTGGGGTTACGGCATCTGGGAAAACATTCAGAAGCAGCTCGACGCCAAGTTCAAAGAGACGGGACACGTCAATGCCTACTTTCCGTTGTTGATCCCCTTGAGCTACTTGGAAAAAGAAGCGGAGCACGCGGAAGGATTTGCCACGGAGTGTGCCGTGGTCACACATCATCGTCTGGAAGCCCAGAAGCAGCCAGATGGAACGACCAAGATGATCCCCAGCGGCAAGCTGGAAGAGCCTTTTGTCATCCGCCCAACTTCGGAGACGATCATCGGCGCGGCCTTTGCTCGCTGGGTGCAGAGCTACCGCGACCTGCCCCTGTTGATCAATCAGTGGGCCAATGTCATGCGCTGGGAGATGCGTCCGCGTTTGTTCCTGCGCACGGCTGAATTCCTTTGGCAAGAAGGCCACACGGCGCACGAGACCGCGGAAGAGGCGATTGAGGAAACCAAGCTCATGCACAAGGTCTATGCCGACTTCTTGCGCAATCATCTGGCGATCCCCGTGATCCCTGGAGCGAAGACGGAGAACGAGCGTTTCCCTGGTGCGGTGGATACCTACACCGTGGAGGCCATGGTGCAGGATAAGAAGGCGATCCAAGCGGGCACCTCGCATTATCTGGGACAGAACTTCGCCAAAGCGGCGAACATTCAATTCCTCGGCCGCGACAACACGCGTCAGCTCGCCCACACCACGAGTTGGGGCGTCAGCACCCGCCTCATTGGCACGCTCATCATGGCGCATGGCGATGACGACGGCGTCATCATCCCACCGCGTGTCGCTCCGAGTCAGATCGTCATCCTGCCGGTCACGCCGAAAGCGGACACACGACAGGAAGTTATCGACGCTTGTGAAGCCCTGGCCAAGACTCTGCGCATGCAGACCTTTGGCGGCGAGCCTCTGCGCGTGCATGTGGACAAACGTGACCTGCAAGGCGGGGCGAAGAATTGGGAGTGGATCAAAAAGGGCGTGCCGCTGCGCCTCGAAATGGGACCGCGTGACATCACCAGCCGCAGCGTTGCCGTTTGCCGCCGTGATCAGGGGCCAAAAGCCAAGGAGTTCGTGCCCAAGGAAGACTTCCTTCGCAACGTCACCGATTTGCTTCAAGACATTCAAGATTCTCTGCTGAAGCGCGCCACCGAATTGCGTGATGCCAACATGAAGAAGCTGGACACACTTGAGGAGTTCAAAGCGTTCTTTGGCGAAGGTTCGGAGGGTGGTTTTGCCCTCATGCACTGGGCAGGCAGCAATGAAGAGGAAGACAAGATCGCCACGGACATGAAGGTGACGATTCGCTGCATTCCTCTGGACGATGAGTTTGCGGAAGAGGGCACCTGTTTCCTCACCGGCAAGCCCAGCAGCAAGCGCGTGGTCTTTGCCAAGAGCTACTGATCCGCGAATTTACAGCCGGTTTACAGACGCTGCGGGTGCTGACGGTGAGTATGGGGATGCCATGAAAGCATTCCTCCATCCCCTCCGTCACCTCACCCTCGGTCTCATTGCCAGCGCTGCGTTCGCGCAAGCGGCTGAACCCGAGAAAAAAACCACGCTTCGTGAAGACGAGGCGCTGGTGCAGATCGCCATTCTGCTGGACACCAGCAGCAGCATGGACGGCCTCATCGAGCAGGCCAAAAGTCAGCTCTGGAAGATCGTCAACGAATTCAACGACGCCAAACAGAACGACAAAACCCCTGTTGTGCAGGTGGCGCTGTA
>JAIXVB010000120.1 GCA_027483245.1 Verrucomicrobiaceae bacterium
CGCATCTGGGTGGGCGGCTCACGCTTCACGAAATACAATGATGGCACTACCCCTGCCAATGGCATCGCCGTGCTTCAAGGGGATGGCCCAGTCCTGACTTTCACCCAACATCCTGCAGGTCAGATCCGTGACCTTGGCTCGACGGTGACTTTCAGCGCAGCCGCAGCGGGCAACAATGGGTTCACCTATCAATGGCGGAAAAATGGCGTGCCCCTCGCCAATGGCGGACGCATCTCGGGAGCGACGACGGCCACGTTGAGCATCGCCAATCTGATGCTCACAGACGCGGATAACTACACGGTTGTTGTCACCAGTCCTTCCCTCAGTCTCACCAGCAACATCGCTTCGCTCGAAGTGCTTTCCACGCCTGAGATTCTGACGAACCCAGTGCCGCTGACGCTTGACTTCGGAGCGACGGCTGTGTTCTCCGGCAGCGCTCGGGGCGCAGGTTCCCTCTCCTATCGTTGGCTCCGTTTTGATGTCCCGCTGACCGATGGCCCGGGCATCAGTGGCGCTGCAACGCCAACCCTGACACTCACCAACGTGGATTTTGCCGATGCTGGGAATTATTCGCTGCGAGTCACCAACAACCTTGGCAGCTCGACCACCACGGTGGCGAATCTCACCGTGCAGAGGAGGCCTGGGGGGTTCTCCTCAGCGGTGCCGATCACCTCGGCTGGACAGGTGTATGCGCTGCTCAAACTTCCAGACGGATCGATTCTGGTCGGTGGTAACTTTAACTCGTTGACGATCAATGGCACATCCATCCCTCGATCCCGCATTGCTCGATTCTTAGCAGATGGAAGTCTGGACCCCAACTTCAATCCTACCTTCAACAACGATGTGCGTTCCTTGGCACGGGATGCGGCCGGAAGGATCTTTGTGGGAGGTAATTTCACGAGTGTGATCTTTGGTGGGACCACGACAGCCTGCACTCGCGTGGTGCGTTTGACATCTTCGTTAGCGCTCGATACGAGTTTTTCGACAGCCTCCGCAGGCCCTAGCGGTGTGGTCAATGCCTTGGCTGCCGATGAAACTGGGGGTGTTTATGCGGGTGGAAATTTCACCAGCTTTGGCGGTACTACCGGCATGAACCATCTGGTTCGCCTGAGCCCCACTGGCGAACGTGTCACCACTTTCACCTCACCCACGAACAACACAGTCTTTGGTCTGCTTCGCAGAACGGACGGTCAGATCTATGTGGGAGGCATTGGTGGCACGCAGCTCGCTGCTGCGAATGGCGTAAAGAATACCAACTTCTCCGCAGCCGCCCCTACCAACCTGGGTCTCCAGGCTGAGAAGTTCCGAATTCTTGCCGACGGCAGTCTGCTCGTTTCAGGAAATGGTGCCATTCCTCAAGGGTATCTCCGCCGATTGAATGCGAATACGGGTGAAAACATCGCCAATTACAGCAGCCTGCATTCTAACAAAGTTGTCGGAATCGCCGTTCAGGCCGATGGCAAGATCGTCTCGGGCTCCATCACAGGCTTTGCCCGATTTGATCTCACGGGCACGGCAGATGCCGGATTCTCAGCCTTCAATAACACCGTGAATGATATCGTCGTTGATGATTCAGGGCGCATCTGGGTCGGCGGCAGTTTCAATGCTTATGGTTCCACCCTTGTCAGCGGACTGGCAGTGCTGAACGGTGGGGAATTGGACGTTCGTGATGGCTTGCTGCCTCCACAGACGATCACCTTCAATGCACTGGCAGATCGTCCGTTCAATGCGGCGACGAATAGCTTCACGCTGAGTGCAGCGGCCTCCTCGAGCTTGCCGGTGAGTTTTTCAGTCAGTGGTCCAGCGACGATTTCTGGCAACACGGTGACCCTTACTGGAGTCGGTTTGGTCACGGTCACCGCCAATCAAGCGGGCAATGATAGCTTTGCCGCAGCGCCTCCGGTGGTGCGGACTTTCACCGTTACCAAAGGCAACCAGACGATCAACTTCAATGCCCTCGCCAATCGTCCAGCGGGCAGTGCGCCATTCACGCTGAGTGCCACAGCCAGCTCTGGCCTCACCGTGAGTTATCAGGTCACGGGGCCTGCAAGTGTCAGCGGAAGCACTCTGACGCTGAACGGCACGCCGGGCACGGTGGTGGTGCGCGCGATCCAAAACGGTAACGACCATTACAATGCCGCCACCGAGGTGGAGCGTAGTTTTGAAGCGACCAATGCACCCGTGGTTCAGGTGGCTCAAACGATCACCTTCAATGCGCCCTTGAGCCTCTTCCGGTCCGAAGGTCCGATTACCCTAATCGCGACATCGAGCTCTGGATTGCCGGTCACTCTGACGGTTATCTCTGGCCCTGGATCTATCTCTGGAAACCTGCTGACTTTCAGTGGCGTCGGAGCCATCAAAGTCCGTGCCACTCAGGCGGGCAATGCCAACTTCAAAGTCGCCACAGCGGTGGAAAAGACCATCAATGTCAAAACAGACCCGGTGGCGCTGACACTGCTCAATTTGAGTCAGGTTTACACCAGCACACCGCGTCCGATCACTACCCTGGGCGGATCTGGACCTGTGACCATCACCTACAAGGTCGGTCCGACTTATGTGTCAACGCCCCCCATCAATGTCGGCACCTATCCAGTGAAAGCCGTTTCTGGCACGGTCACCAAAACGGGTAGCCTGATCATCACCAAGGCTCCGCTTCAGGTCATTCCAGACAATCAGCGCAAGTTTGCAGGTCAGCCCAACCCAACACCGCTCACCTTCAGTTACAGCGGCTTTTTGGGCAGCGACAATTCAGGGAA
>JAIXVB010000155.1 GCA_027483245.1 Verrucomicrobiaceae bacterium
CGAGTTGCATCCCCACCTCCGCATCCTCCGCCACCAGGGGCTCGATGCCATACCAGATCAGCAACGGGATCATCGGATCGTCCTTGTCCTCGCCATGGGCGAGCAGGGCCGTGGCGAGGGGTTGGCGTTGGCCGGTGGGGATGCGCTGGAGGGCAGAAGCGAGCTCGCGGCGGACGATGGGGGAGGATTCCTTAGCCGCAAGCATTGTGAATTTTTCAGACACTCCGGAGAAATAATTTTTAACTATCCCGGGATTGGATTCCAAATGAAGCAACCAATGCATATCGGTTAACTCGCGGACTGCATTCGTTCTCATCACAACGTCATGCGCATCATCTGCGTCCAGAAGAACGAGACTTGCGATGCTATTTAGGAAGTCATAGTTACGAACTAACCAGAATCCTCTCAGACGTTCAGCTTCAGTCGTTCCGTTGCGCATTGCATCATGTCCATGGGGCATTGCTGCTTCCAAGAAAGACAGGAAAATTGTGTCTTTCGGCGACTTAACATTCGGCAAAATAACATTCATCTTCTCCATCAGCACCCGCCGCGCCATGCGTGAGAACCACTCGTTCTCTGTCTGCACGGCGAGTTTGGCCAGGGTTTCATCGCTTTCCTTCGCGAGGTCGAACGTCGAACGAGTTTTCCAATTTGTTCCCCAGATGTCCTCGCCGCCGGGGAGGGGAGAACGAGTTGGAAAACTCGTTCTACTGTAAGTCACCCGATACAGCCTTCCGTTGCTGCGATCCCAGTTCTCCACGGCGTTGCTGCCGCGATGGCAGATTTGTTCATCGCTCCAGTCACTGACATAGAGCGCGCCATCGGGCCCGACTTTCTGCGTGACAGGGATGAAGTGCATGTCGTTCGCGCGCATGAAATCGGCGGCGTGTTTGCCGATGAAGCTGCTGCCTTTGGGGTCGGTGTAATTCGCGACGAGGCGGTGGCCGTGCAGGTTGCCGAAGATCAACTGATTGCGATAGGTAGGCGGGAAGAGGTTGCTTTGATAAATGGCCAGTCCGCAGTGCGCGTGACCGCCGCCGAGCGCGTTGGTGTCGTTGTTGGCAAAGCCCGCGCCCGTGGTCTTGTCAAAAGCGATGTCGGGTCGCAGGCTGCCGGCGTAGTGCGCATGGTCGGCGATGGTCTTAATGTCCTCATAGGTGTGGGCATTGAAGTGCTGCCCCGCCTGCCGTTGATAACGTCCGCCCGGGACGATGTGGTAGAGATGCGGGATGACGCAGGCGGTGACGAACCATTCGCCATGCTGATCGTAATCGAGCCCCCAGGGATTGCTGGTGCCATGGGCGAAGATTTCAAATTCATGCCGCACCGGATGATAACGCCACACGCCGGCATTGATCGGCTGGCGCTGGGCGTCAGGCGTGCCCGGCTTGCCGACCTTGCTATGCGTGAAGACGCCGTGGCAGCCATAAAGCCAGCCGTCGGGGCCCCAAATGAAGCTGTTGAGCGTTTCGTGGGTGTCCTGGCTGCCCCAGCCGTCGAGGAGGGCATAGGCGGTGAAGTTCAGGCCGGGGACTTTCTGAGATGTCGTATAGGGCTCATAGGACCTATTCAAGGGCAGTGGCAGATCCCCATCTCTGGGAATGAACATCAAATAAGGCGCGGCCCCGACCCACACGCCGCCAAAACCGAGCTCGATGCCGCTGACGAGGTTCAGGCCTTCACAGAAGATTTTCTGGGTTTCAAAGGTGCCGTCGCCATCCTTGTCTTCGAAGATTTTGATGCGGTCCTGCCCCTTTCCGACTTCGCGAGGTTTCGGGTAGCTGTTTCCCTCCACGACCCAGATGCGGCCGCGTTCGTCGAAGGTGAAGGCGATGGGCTGCACGAGGTCGGGCTCCTTGGCGATGAGCTCGGCTTTGAAGCCCGTGGGGAGTTGCATGGACTTCAGCGCCTCGGCAGGAGACTGGCCTTTGGCATACTCGGCCTGCGGTTTCAGTGCGGGGCCATACAGTTTCTGATTTCTGATGGGTGATTCATGATTTGAAACCTCGCTGCGCTGCTGGGTGAGGATGAAGAGGCCTGCTTTGTTCGCCACGACCAGGTCGGGCAGCGTGTCGCCATTCACATCGCCGACCGTGACATCAACCCCGACACCGCTGTTTGCGTCGATGAGATGCGGGATGAAATCGACGCCGCCTTTGCCATCGCGCTTGGTTTGATACCAGTAGAGGACGCGGTGTCCATGCTCATCGGGGTCCTTGCCATTGTGCGCCCAGTAGCGTTTGCCGGTGACGATGTCCTGAATGCCGTCGCCATCGATGTCGGCGAGGCTCGCGGCATGCGGTTGGGAGAAGACGATGCCGTAGTCGTTGTCCTGGGGCTGCTCACTGGCGAGCATGACGCGCTTCCAGTTCGCGGTTCCGGGTTCTGGGTTCTTGGTTTGAAGGAAGACCGCCACGCCATAACGATGGGCCTGGAGGCTGGTGAAGATGTCGTGGGTTCCATTGCCATCGAAGTCATACGCGAACATTTGCGCACCACCGCCGATGCCCGTGGCAAAGGTGTGCTGCCCCCAAGGAGTCGGACTTGCCAAGTCCGCGCTTGAGGCGGTTCCTTGAGTTTGAGGGGACTTGGCAAGTCCCTCTCCTTTGTTTTCCCACCAGTGGCGGGCTTCGAGGAGGTCCAGCTTGCCGTCACCATTCACATCACCGACACCGAGACCGTGGGTGAATTTGGCCACCTTCAGATCCTCCGTGACGGCGACAAAGGGCCACTTCTCGGTCGGCTTGTCCCAGTTCGGCGCATAATAACCAAAGCGCCCGTCACGGCTGCACACGATCTCGGGTTTGCCATCGCCGGTGAGGTCGGTGAAGACCGGCGATTCATTGTCCACGACATCGGCGACGAGGTGCATGGGCCAATGCGTGGAACGAGTTTTCGAACTCGTTTCCTCCTCCTGAACGGGCGGGTTCAGATACAGGCGTGCCTCTTTGCCGGGGAAACCGAGGATGAGGATGTCGTTGCGGCCATCGGCGTTGAAGTCGCGGACGTAGGCGAAGAAGTTGTCCGAGTAGCCGTTGATGTTAAAAATCTTCGGTTCGTAGTAGGCGTGCTTTTTCTCAAAGGCTGGGCCTTCCCACCAAAAGGGACCGGCGACGATGTCCGGTTTGCCATCGCCATTGATGTCGCCAATGGCTGCGCCCTCGGAGTAAAAGTCAGCGTGGAGTTGCTGGCGATTCCAGGTGATCTGGGTGGCGGCCTGGACAGAGACCGCAGTGACACAGAGGAGCGCGAGGAAGGTTTTCATGGCTGGCAGGAGGACGGAAACCAACGCTATCAGACCCGAGGGCCATCAGACAAGATTTGGTTCCAATCGGACATCCGGGCCATCTCGCCCATGCCCAAACGCCTGATGTTTCTCGACCACAAATCCCGTTCTCTGCCTTGCACCCCTGGCGCTGCCGTTTAGAAAGGCACCATGCCGTCGCCCGAGATCAACATCCACCGCATCGCCCAACTGTCCCGCCTCGCCCTCACGGAGGAGGAAGCTGCGCGTTATGAAAAGCAGTTGAACCAGATTCTGGGCCACATTGATCAACTCAGCAGCTACCCTCTGGATGCCGAGCCGAGCGCCCATGCGATGCCCGTCTTTGACGTCGTGCGTGCCGATGTCGCCCGCCCTGGCTTCACGCAGGAAGAAGCGCTGTCCAATGCCCCGCGCCGCGCCATGGACCAGTTCCAGATTCCCAAGGTCCTGGAATAGTCCCCCTGCTTCAGACTTCCGCTCGAATTCTGAACCGCGCCCCACTGATTACCGAATCCCGCTTTTCTCATGTCTCTTGCTTCCTCGACCATCACCAGCCTGCGTCAGCGGCTCGTCTCCAAAGAAATCTCTCCGCGCGACATCGTGCAGGACGTGGCCTCCGCCATCCAGGCGCAGAATGACATGCTGGGAGCCTACCTGACGTGGAACGTCGAAAAGGCGCTCGCTGAGGCTGACAAGGCGGACCTTTCCCAACCGCTGGGTGGCATCCCCATTGGCATCAAAGACAACATCAACGTCACAGGCGAGCCCTGCACTTGCGGCTCGAAGATGCTCGCGGAGAACTACACCGCTCCTTACGATGCGGGATCAATCCTCAAGCTGCGAGCTAGCGGGGCCATCCCCTTTGGCCGGATGAACATGGATGAGTTCGCGATGGGCAGCTCGACGGAGAACTCGGCCTTTCAAGTCACCCGAAATCCGTGTGACCTGGAGCGCATCCCCGGTGGCTCCAGTGGTGGCAGTGCGGCAGCGGTGGCGGGGAATCTCGCGGTGGCCACGCTCGGTTCAGACACCGGCGGGTCCATTCGTCAACCCGCAGCCCTGTGTGGCTGTGTGGGGTTGAAACCCACTTACGGTCGTATCTCGCGTTACGGACTGGTGGCCTTTGCTTCATCGCTGGATCAAATCGGGCCGATCACCAAGACGGTCGAAGACGCGGCCCTTTTGCTCAATGCCCTCTGTGGCAAGGACCTGCGCGATTCCACCTCGCTCGATGTGACGGTGCCTGACTTCACCCAAGCGATCGGCAAGGACATCAAAGGCCTGCGCATCGGCCTACCAAAAGAGTATTTCATCAGCGGCATCCATGCGGGCGTTTCGGCCCGGGTGAAGGAAGCCATCGAAAAGCTGGAAGCCCTGGGCGCGATCCCGGTCGAGATCAGCCTGCCGCACACCGATGTGGGCGTGAGCACCTATTACATCATCGCTCCGGCTGAGGCCTCGGCCAACTTGGCGCGCTTTGATGGCGTGCGTTACGGTCATCGCAGCACGGCAGCGAACGATTTGCTGCAGCATTATCAACTGAGCCGTGAGGAAGGTTTCGGTCCCGAGGTGAAACGACGCATTTTGTTAGGCACTTATGTGCTTAGCAGCGGCTATTACGATGCCTATTATCTCAAAGCCCAGCGCGCCCGAACCCTCATCCGGCAGGACTTTGAAAAAGCCTTTGAAAGCGTGGATGTCATCCTCAGTCCCACCAGCCCGACCCCGGCTCACAAGCTGGGCGCGCTGAAGGACAACCCACTCGCGGCCTACCTCGAAGACGTCTTCACGATCCCGGTCAATCTCGCGGGCCTGCCCGGCATCAGCGTTCCTTGTGGCACGGTCGAAGAAGACGGCATTCAATTGCCAGTCGGTCTTCAAATCGTCGGCAAACCCCTGGATGAATACACGGTGCTGCGCGTCGCGGATGCGTTTGAGCGTGCTTGATGAGTTGCTGCTTGCGCAGTGCGAAGGCGGGACGTTAGGCTGAGACTTCTTCATGAAAAAGTTTCTCTCTCTCCTCCTGCCGATCGCAGCTCTGGCCGCTGATCCTGTGCCTGAATTCAAAGGCAGCATCGAACGACTGGACCCAGCTTTTGACAAGCTGATCGCGCCTGAGGCGAAGATCGAGCTTCTGGCCACCGGCTTCAATTGGTCTGAAGGTCCCGTGTGGAAAGACGGGCAGATTCTGTTTTCGGATGTGCCGGAGAACATCGTGTTTGGCTGGAAGGAAGGGGACAGCGCAGCGGCGCAGTTTTTGAAACCTAGCGGCAGTCTCAGTGGCGATGGTCAGGGCTCCAATGGACTCGCGCTCGATGCCAAGGGCAGCCTCATTCTCTGCCAACATGGGGAGCGCCGGATTGCTCGACTGGAGAAAGACGGCAGCTTTACTTCGCTGGCAGACAAGTATCAGGACAAGCGCTTCAACAGTCCCAACGACCTCGTCATCGACAGCAAAGGCACGATTTTCTTCACCGACCCGCCCTACGGCATGAAAAAGGGGGAGAAGCCAGATGCCCCCTATCATGGCGTCTATGCCGTGAATCCTGCTGCGCCCAATGTACCGGTGGCCCTGCTGATCGAAGACCTGCAATGGCCGAATGGCATCGCCCTGAGCCCCGATGAAAAGACCCTCTACATCGCCGTCTCGGACAAGGACAACCCGCGCATCATGGCCTATGAACTGGGTGGCATCGCGATGATCATCAATGGGGTCATCGTGCCCAAGGCGACGAAGGGGCGTGTCTTTTTCAATGCGCAGCCGCTGAAGTCGGCGGAGCGCAAAGGCAGCTGTGATGGCCTGAAAGTGGACACGCTGGGCAATGTCTGGACCACGGGCCCAGGCGGGGTTTTGATCATCAGTCCAGAGGGCAAACATCTGGGCTCCATCCTGACCGGTGTGCCCACGGGCAACTGCGCCTGGGGCGGCGCTGAAAAGGACACGATGTATGTGACGGCGGACATGTTCCTGCTGCGTGTGAAAACGCAGGTGAAGGGATTTTGAGGGAGTCTGTGATACATGAGCCCTGTCCAAACAGCGAGAGTCTGGCTGCGGCACCTAGTTTGTTGGGGCCTGGCTGTGGCGTCGTTGACCGCAGGCCTGGAAGCCCGTGAGGTGCAGTCTCACGGGCTGCTGTTTGAGAAATGGCTGCGAGATACCTTTTTCGGCGGATATGTGCCGGAGGGTTACACGCAAAAGTGGGACATCCCCGCCAAGGCAAACACGAAGCATGGTGGTATCCCGGTCAATCCCAAGGCGACCAAACTCGGCAGTCCGATTGGGCTTGGCGACGCGCTGCGACAGCACCAAATCAATGAGCCTTTTCTGCTCATCGTGGGTTTCTGGGAACAGGTGTCAGAGACCGAGAAGCGCTGGGTCAATGTGCAGTCCGTGAAGGTGACCCACGAGAAATGGCGGCAGCTCTGGGGCACGGTGACGCTGGCGGATCTCCAGAATCTCATCGCGGTGATCAAAAACAAATCGCTGAGTCTCGAAGAAGCTCGGGCGCAGGTGAAGGTGATGAAGACGAAGCCGCCCTTCACCACCTCGGTCATTGAGTTGAATCCCAAGATCGATCGGAGTCAGCGTCGCCTGCAATGCAGCCTGGGATTTGAGGCTTTCTTCGATCACTTTGCGCCGACCGCTGAGCGGGGCATTTTGGCAACGCCACGGGTCTTTGGGATCGCCCTGCCGGGCTCCTTTGAATCCAAACCACGCGAGATTACGCCGGAGCCCTGATTCCCTTTTCCAGCAGCAAGATGCGGAACGAGCGGCCCATGAAAGCAGGATGGGTGAGCGATTGATACTGGCGCAGCAGAGCCTGGGTGGCGGCATCTGGCGGGCGACCATCCAAGGTGCGCAGCCAGTCCATGCCGAGCCTGCCCAAAAAGCGTCCTTGATGCTCATAATGACTGGTTTGCAGCCCCATCGACTCCGCTTCCCGAATCAGCGCGGTGAAGTTGATGTGCGTGGTGAGGTCACATTCGCCCAGGTCCTCCAGCACTCGGTCATCGGTCTGATGCTGGCGATAGCGCCGCAGCGTGCCGGTGCTGCGTTCAGGCGCATAGAGCTCGCTTTCATCAAAGCCATAATCGGCGATGCAGATGACACCGTGCAAGGCAGATTCGGCCAGTTCCTGCATCCAGTCGAGAGCGGCCAGATTGATCTCCGTGGTGTAGCCCGCAGGCAGGTCCTGGGGCAGTCGCGCCAGCTTTGTGGCGAGTTTTTGACTGGAGGGGGCCGCTTCGACAAACCGAAAGGCTTCCCCGTCAGAGCCGACCTGCAGTTCACACCACGCTACGCCATCCCAGCGAACGAGGTGCACAGGCATGGCATCCGGCAGCTCATTGCAGAGGAACAGAGCAGGACGCGCGGGCAGATCGTCCAGGGAGCTGACCCACTGCACACGGTCGGCAAAGCGGGCCAAACGCTGACGCTGAACGGTCTCGTAGCGCGGATTGGGTTCGACGATGAGGTAGGGAAAGTCGCTGACGCCCAGGATGTCTTCCGCCAGTTGGCCATCGTGAGCGGCCTGTTCCACAAGGATGAAATCTGTGGGGCGATCCTGCTCCTGCCAGACTTGCTGGGCGAGCCTGGCCAGCAGTCGGCCATACAGCGGCCCCACGCTCACGGCGGTGTAAAAGTCGCCACTGCGACCGATGCGGCGCGGTCCCG
>JAIXVB010000056.1 GCA_027483245.1 Verrucomicrobiaceae bacterium
AGTGAGGGGCGCTGCGATCACGGTGAGCGGCATTGCGATCACGGTGAGCGCCGTTGCGATCACGGTGAGCGGCGTTGCGATCACGGTGAGCGCCGTTGCGATGGCGGCGAGGGGCGCTGCGATCATGGTGAGCAGCGTTGCGATCGCTTTGAGATGGGTTCCAGTGCGGGTGAAAAGCGTTGAGGATCAACCAACATCCAAACTCCAGCTTGGGTCGTCGCTTCGAAGAAAGCCCAGGAGAGTTCAGAAGGCGGGAAGGTTGATTCGTGAGCTTCTTAACCGACTGACTGAACTTGTGAGCTTGCCAAGGGAGCGCATTTCCTGGGCTCCGTCCTGGGTCATCGTCCTCGGATTAAAAGCGTGTATTAACTAGGATAAAGAGTGGGTTAATGTGAGTATATTTCTGAAAATTGGATTGACTCACCGCACTCTTTCGGGAGGAGTCGGCCCTCCTGATGAACTCATTTACTTGGAAAACCTGAGTGGTGTTACCATTCAAGATGCCACCCATTTTCAGCCAGGAACATGCGGGGAAATCAGGGGAATCGAATCCAAATCCACCCTCCAACTCATCCTTCTTTATGAATGATCGCCAACGCAACCAGACCAATCGCCTGATCCGTGTGCAAGGTTTTTGCACCGAACACGCCCCGCAATTCGCCCAGACTCCCACTCAGCCAGGGGACGCCATGTTTGCCACCGTCCGCGCCGCTTTGACCACCCTCATCTCCCAGATCACCGGGACTCAGGGGAAGCAGATCGCCGGCACCTACAGCCAGGCCAGTGTGGATCAAGCGGCGGAGCGCGAAGAGCTGCTGGAACTCCTGCGCACCGTCAACCGCACGGCCCAGGCCATCGCCATCAGTCGTCAGGACACAGGGCTCATGGAGCGCTTTCGCATGCCATCCTCAAACGGCGACATCGTGCTGGCAAACACGGGAGATGCCTTTGCCGCTGCCATCGCCGAGCTGGGCCTCGTCGCTGAGTTCAATGAGCTTGGTTACGCTGGAAACGTGGCTGCAGACCTCCTGGCCGAAGCCAAAGCCGTGCGCGATGCCGAGCAGCAGCAGGGCGGCGCTCTCGGTAGCCAAGTCGGCGCCACCGCCTCCCTACCTCTGCTCCTGCGCCAGGGCAGCAACTTGGTGAAGACGCTGGATGCCCTGATCAAGAATCGCTTCCGCAATCGAGCCGAAATCCTCGGGGCCTGGAAAACCGCCAGCCACGTCACCGCCCTGCCCGTCGCTCGCGAGGCCCCGCTGCCCACGCCCGCCGCATGACCTGACCCCACTCCGTAGGCCGCGAACAGCGGCCTACGGTTCTCGGTTCTCGCATCACACAAAGCGTCATGGAGAGCGCTGGGCCTCCAGCGCTTTGGGGGGACATCCGTAGGCCCGCGAAATGCTCCACGTCCCGGAGGCGAACAAACGCCGAGTTCGAAACGGAAAACGAGCTGGCTGCCGACCTGGGAAGAGCCTCATCAAAGCCCTTTCGAACGCATAGTTTGACGCAGTGCTCTGATTGCTTCATGAACAGGCTGTGTTTACCGAAATCAAAGATTCCCTCGGCTATCTCAAAGCTTTTTGGAGTCAATTCGCTTTTCAAAAAAGGCCCTTTCTGTGTCCGAAACACCTCTTCTGACACCATTCTGGCTACAAGCTGGGACATTATGCTTGCTCTCCCACAGCAAAGTGTGGTTTTCTCCTCTCAGCACTTTGGAGTGAGTTCCGAGTCCTCAGAAAAGTGGCACTAGATGTTGTTTTTTCCAGTCCCTCGCTGCTTTGATTGCTACTTTCTCAGGGGAAGAGTCCTTACGAATGTTAAAAAAGAGACAGAGTCGTGATTTTGTTTCAGATTGTGTAAATTTTTGTGACGATTCCTTCCTCCATCTTTGATGCCCACCTAGCCAATCCCAAAACTGGCTGTCAGAACCTGCATCCTGCTACTGCAATGCGGAACGCTGAGTGAATTCTATCCAATCCCTCCTTCAACGATCATGGCTTTGGTTTGCGCTTGACACGAAATACGCGCCTGAAATCTTCAATAGCATTTCTAAATTTCGAGGTAACTTCACCACAAGTGCACCTATTTAATTATTTGGAATGAAATTTATCGATCTATTTGCTGGGCTGGGTGGGTTCCATGTTGGGTTGGCCAAGCTGGGACACGAGTGCGTGTTTGCATGTGAATTGGATAAAGGGCTACAAGACGTTTATGAGAAAAATCATGGACTTCAGCCTGCTGGGGATCTGAGAGAAGTTAAGAATACCGACATTCCATCTCATGACATCCTTTGTGCAGGGTTTCCTTGCCAGCCGTTCTCAAAGGCAGGTGCTCAAGATGGTTTTGGCTGCTCTCGGAACGGAACTCTTTTTGATGAGGTGGCACGAATTGTCGAGCACCACCATCCGGAGTTTGTGATTTTGGAGAATGTGCCCAACCTCAAAAAGCACAACGAGGGCAAGACATGGCAGCTCATTTATGAGCGTCTTCAAGAACTAGGCTACGAGACAGAGGCCGATTTGTATTCGCCCCATGAGTTTGGTATCCCGCAGATTCGCCAGCGCATTTTGATAGTAGCCCGCAGGAAGTCTCTTGGCGATTTTTCATGGCCCGAACGCCCACAGAATGCGAAGCCCCAATTGACCTCGATTCTTGACAAGAAACCTATTGGTGCCAAGCCTCTCAGTTCTCAGGTCACTAAATGCTTAGAAGTCTGGCAAGAGTTCTTGGAAATCATCCCGGCGGATGAGCAACTTCCTTCTTGGCCTATTTGGTCGATGGAGTTTGGTGCGACCTATCCTTTTGAGGACACGACTCCACATGCTATCGGAGCCAAAAATTTGAGAGAATTTAGAGGTTGCCATGGTAAGATGCTCAACTGCACAAATTTTGAAGATCCTTTTGATGGTCTTCCGTCCCACGGACGCACGCCTCAAGAATTATTTCCTTCTTGGAAGCGGCATTTCATTCGGTCAAATAGGGCGTTCTACCAGAAACACAAAGCAAGGCTTAAAGATTGGTTGCCAAAAATTCAGGATTTCCCCGCTTCGCTCCAAAAGTTTGAGTGGAACTGCCAAGGGGAACCGCGGGATCTATGGAAGTTGGTGATCCAGTTCCGTGCATCGGGAGTGAGAGTGAAGCGCCCTGACACAAGCCCATCATTGGTTGCCATGACGACGACACAAGTGCCCATCATCGGATGGGAGCGGCGCTACATGACGGCCCGCGAGTGCTCGCGTCTTCAATCCCTCGATTCTCTGGAGCACTTGCCCGAGACGGAAACAAGAGCCTTCAAAGCTCTCGGCAATGCAGTGAATGCCGGAGTCACACGGAGGATAGCAGCATAAAACCCAAGCCCATGCTTCAGTATCAGCTATTCCCTCGCTCGGTTGGCCTTACCCCTGAACTCAAAGCAATCGTTGGTTGCTTTGCTGAAGTCTATGACGCTATCAAATCGCCAGACAACACCCTGAATAGCGATGGTGTGCTCAAACATCTCCGCCCTGGGTTGGAGAGCCTTGGATTTCAGGTCGAAGCTGGTAAATCCAAAGACGAGAAGATTCCTGTCCCAGTGCTGTTCGGCTTAAACAATCGTATCGACAAGCACTTCGATGCTGATGCTCTGAGCGGAGACGGAAGAATCGTTCTAGAAGTCGAGGCGGGGAGAGCGCTCGTGAACAATGCATTCCTCAAAGACATCTTCCAGGCTGCGATGATGCACGGAGTCGAGTATCTGGTGCTTGCGGTAAGGAATGACTACCGAGGTGGTGATGACTTCTCGAGAATTCACGCCTTTCTCGAAACTCTTTATATCAGCAGTCGCCTGAATCTGCCTCTCAAGGGAATCATCTTGCTCGGTTACTGATCGCTGACGCAATGCTACTTCAATATGCGGTCGTTGCGATGCGTGAGAACGACATTGGCCGATGACTTGAGTTCTTCGATCCTAGCTTCGGATGAAGCCGACTCACCAATCGACCGAACGATGAAGTCGTGGACAAGGTCGATGAGAGCCGCTTTCGACATGTTGTCAGCGACTTTCCAAAACTGCCGATCTGCGAGGACGCAGCCTTTTTTGCCAATAGCGTTCATGAACCAAGACTAAATTGGCAGAATCGAAGGTGCAAGTGGCCGAACGTATTCGTTGCGAATCGTGAGGAAGCGAGTGTCGCAGAGGCGGGACTTGCTCTCTTTCGTCGAAACCGGCCTTTCGTGGGAAGTGGGGACGAAGGGTATCGCCCCGAAAGCATTTTTGGACAAGCCAACGACTACAGATACCAACGTGTGTTTGGTGAACTGCATCTGGAGGGCTTCGCAGTCAGTCATACGAAAGACGGTTTCCAATGGGAGGAACTTGAGGATGAATTCCAACTCAAACTCAAGACCGTGATCGACAGCGAGCCGTTGCCGATACTCTCAAAGGCCAAGGAACATAGGGTGCGGCCAAAGACCTCGGACATTCGGCGCGGCGCAGAAACAGCCGTGTCTTCCACGGCAGCAGTTCTTCAATCGAAAGCAGCAAGTGTCATCCAGGAGCAACTCAATCAACCTCCTGAGAATGTTGTAACTCCAGTGAGCCTTCCTCCGGCCGCTGAGACTGCTGCGAGCAAACAGTTCATCCTGGATTTCAAAGACCAGCAATGGGATGTGACGATTGAGTTGGCGAATGATCCGGCCATCGGAGAATGGTTGGGAGTCAGTGACCAGCCTCGGGCAGGGCAAACCCGCGTTCTCAAGCTCCGCCTGAACTGCGGTCATCCATTCATGGAACGTTTCGCAGGTAGTGAGGCGGAACAAATCGAACCACTACTGAGAATCGCTGCTGCGATGGCAATCGCCGAAATTGTAGCACGCGATCAAGGCTACCAGCATACATCAGCCGTCCGACGGCATGTGAACGAACTGCTCACGTCTGCATTAAGCTCAACCTCCGCTACTCCATGAGCACCGCGCCCTCTCTCATCCAACTCACGCCTCCTTCGACAAATGCCACAGCTTGGCAACCAGTAATCGGACAGGAAACGCTTGATCTGCTTGGGCATTTTGCTCCCAAGCTCGATGAATCAGAGCGTGAAGCGCTTCAAGACTCAACCGTCCGCATTCTCTCGCAGTGTGCTATGCCAGGAGCGAACGCCGAAGTGAAGACGGGCCTCGTTGTGGGATATGTGCAGAGTGGCAAAACGATGTCATTCACGACTGTTGCGGCACTAGCAGCGGACAACAACTGCCCATTGATTATCGTCATCACAGGCACGACGAAGCCTTTATTTGACCAGTCGAGTGAGAGGCTTGATCGCGACCTGCGCCTCGATCATCGCACAGACCGCAAGTGGCAGCACTTCCGCGAGCCAGACCGCAAGGAACGCGAACGTCTCAACCAAATCTTCGAGGATTGGCGAGATCATGATACCCCTGCACACGAGCGCCAGTTTGTGCTGATCACAGTGAAAAAAAACTGGAGCGTCTTGCGCAAACTCATCACGCTATTGAACAACGTGGATAGGTCGGGCATTCCAGCGTTGGTCATTGATGATGAAGCAGATCAAGCGAGCCTAAATACGAGGGTCAGGCAGCAGGAAGAAAGCACGACATATGCTCGGCTCTTGCAGCTTCGACGCTTGTTTCCCAATCACACGTTTCTGCAATACACGGCAACACCGCAAGCGCCGTTGCTGATCAGCATCCTCGACACGCTCTCCCCTGATTTTGCCGAGCTGTTGAATCCCGGAGCGGACTACGTTGGCGGGATCGAGTTCTTCTCGGGCGCAGCAAGCCTCATTCATCCCATTCTTGATGTGGCACCGCAGGCTCCTCGCGTTGCACCGCCCGAAAGCCTCATTGATGCCATGCGATTCTTTTTCGTCGGTGTTGCTGCGGGCGCAGTTGAGGGCGGGAGAGGCAATCGGTCCATGTTGATCCATCCATCCCGGGAAACCGATCCACAGGGTGATTTTGCACACTGGGTCCGGCTGATCAAAGATCGCTGGGTAAGCGCACTTGAGCTTCCTGAAACAGAACCGGACTACGCTGATGAGATTCAGGCTTTCCAAGCCGCTTACGCCGAACTAGCCACAACAGTTGGCTCATCACTTGCCCCTTGGGATGCTGTCCGGGCAGTCTTAAAGCGCGCCATCCGTAAGACCAATATTTCAGAAGTGAACTCGACGTCGAGAAGGGCTGATGTGGATTGGCGTGCTGGCTACGCATGGATTCTGGTTGGCGGGCAAGCTCTTGATCGCGGATTCACAGTCGAGGGGCTGACCGTGACCTACATGCCCCGAGGTCTTGGAACTGGAAACGCTGACACGCTGCAACAGCGCGCACGATTCTTCGGCTACAAACGGCGCTACATCGGCTACTGCCGAGTTTACCTTGATCCAGTTGTCCAGGATGCATTCGCTGACTATGTGACTCACGAAGAAAACGTGCGACTCCAATTGGACGAGTGGAAGCAAACAGGGCGACCCGTTCAAGAGTGGAAGCGTGCATTCCTCCTTGGGCGAAGTCTCCAGCCAACAAGAAGGAACGTGTTAAGTCTTGATCATGTAAGAGACTCATATGCGGACGAATGGTTCTGGGTCCGTTCTCCTCATGAATCCGATGGCTCGGTGACGGCGAATCGCAACTTGTTCGACTCGTTCGTTGCGAGTCATTCCTTCACTGATTTGCCGCAAAACGTCCACCGGACTCCGGCGAGACAACATCGGATGGCCGCAGGCATCCCGCTTCAAGAAGTGTATGAAGGACTTCTGTCACAAGTGCATGTGAGAGCTCCAGACGATGGGCAAAAATACTTTGGTGCCTTGCTGCAAATCCATCAGCATCTCCAATCTCATCCAGACGAGCTTTGCACCGTGTATCAGATCAGCCCGAACGAACCCCGGCAGCGTGCAGTTGATCCCGACACTGACGAGATTGATCAGTTGTTCTCTGGTGCGAATGGACGACCTGCCGATCTCGGCTATGACCCTGGTGATCGACACCTCCATGCAGACGGACAATTGAGTATTCAGCTTCATATGCTCAACCTCACTGACAACGGTGCTCAACTGATGAATGACGTTCCAGTTATTGCGGTCTGGATTCCATCGGTGATGGCTCATGAATGGCTTGTGCAGGATAACAGATAATTTTGTCCCAAATGGCAGATATTCTTCCAGCCTTCGCTGCTCTGATGCCATCTCCCCGAGATGGCTCATCAACAGTCAGCTACTTAACGTTAAGGATTGAAACCTCAAACCGTCACTTCCTTGCGAAATCCGAACACGGCCACCCTGTTCTGCTGATCGAAACCTGCCTTCCAGTCGGAGTCTATCCCGCATCTTTGAAGCTGGAGAATCTCACCGTCATGCATGGATACGCAGGCACGATGAAAACACCGGAAGGTGAAGTGACCGGAGTCTTCAGTATTGTCGAGTGCCGAGTGACTGATGATGCGTTGGTAGGCTCCTTTCTTCGTCTCTCAAGTCATCTCCTCAACGGTCTACCCGAATTGCCAGAGCCTCGCGACGTTGCAATTGAGGTCCGAAAACTGGTTCAAATCTTCCAAGCGCTTCGCCAACCGCCCGCCAAAAGCATTCAAGGTCTTTGGGCCGAACTTTTTGTTCTCGCCAACAGTCCTGATCTCCCCAAATGGGCCGCAGCATGGCATGACGACCCAATGGAGCGTTACGACTTCGCAATGCAAAGGCTTCGTGTGGAAGTGAAAAGTTCTGGGAATCGACTACGAAGTCATCATTTCTCCCACGAACAACTGCACCCACCATCTGGTGTTGAATTGTGGATTGCGTCTGTATTTGTCGAACGCTCAACTGCTGGAACTGACTGTATCGAATTGCTTCACCAGATACAGTCCCGTTTATCCGGTGATTCTGTGTTTGAAGTTGAGTCCAAGTTGATTGGAGCCCTTGGGTCAGATTATATCAAGGCTCGTGCATTCGTGTTCGATGACGAATTAGCAAAGAATTCGCTTTCTTTTATACCCGTGACATCGATTCCACGAATAGCAGATGACTTACCAGAAGGCGTTTCGGAATTGAGATACACTGTGCTCATTCCTCAGTCAGTTAGCTGGCAGCGCAACTACCCAGCTAATTCGTCTTTCTGATGCGCATAGCGCTCTACGAGGAAGGCGGTCATGTCGAAGTCTCGAATGACATCTCTGCGATCTGCTTGATCGATGTCGGCGCGCTGATAGGTGAGCTTAGCAGAATCTCAATCCCTTGTGCTCCAGGCACTTCCTTGGCCACCGCCTACTTCACCTCAATCAACTGTACGGCATCGGCGCCGACGATGCCGTCGGTGTCACGGTTGGAAATCGTGATGAGGGCGGGTTTTTCGGGGGTGAAGTCGAAGGTGCCGAGTGAGAGAAAGAGGCCATCGAGGGGCGGGGCTTTCTTTTGATTCACCACGACGGTCTGGCTGCCGGTGGCGTAGTCGAGGGTGATGGGACGTTGCTGCCTTATTGGGTTGGAAACGCAATCTGCCGGATGTCGCGGGCGGAGTGTAGGACGCGCAGCAGGAGAATTCCGTCCTCGGTCGGGCGGAAGTAGAAGCAGTATTTGCCGAGCGGGTAGCTGCGGCAGTCTTGGGCGAGTTCAGGCCGGGGGCGACCAAGGCCGTGGTGGCACGCGAGATAGTCGAACTTGAGTGAGAAGCGGCCAAGGAGCCGATCTGCCTGAAAGATGCTGTCCTGGGCGATGTAGTTCCAGATTTCCCTGAGATCAGTCTGGGCATCGAGGGTGAGATCGACTCGCGGCATGAGAAGCTAGGCAGTCTGGCGTGCGGCGTGCTCGATGTGGCGTTCTGCCAGAAAGGCAGTCATGTCGAAGCCCTGAATGACTTCCCCACGATCCGCTTGATCAACCGCGTGCTGGATGTCGGCCCTGAGAGTGGTTAGCTTGGCTGACTCCTCGTCGGTGAGCGGTGACTCGGCCTGTTCCTTGAAGGTGGTGAGAACACTGATGAAGAACTCATCGGCATCATGGTAACCACCGGACATCACGGAATTGCTAACGAACTGGCCGAGGTCATCTGGAAGCTGGATGGCTAGCGAGGTCATGTTGGGAGGATATTCAAAGGGGACGGGGTTGTCGAGAGGCTTCCGCTGCCTGATGGGCTTTCAATGATGATCACGACAACGTGGCGCGGAAGCGGGCTGAAGTATCGGCGTCCCGAAGGATCTCCTCGGCGGTCTGTCCCGGCCAGACGCCATGGCTGCACAGCACGTCTTGGGCCTCCCAGCGTGAGGTGAGTCCGAGCAGTCGACGAATTTGCTCTAACGAGAGCACGTCCTTTTTATATGCCTCTGCGGCCAGCGCCTCCAAAGCGGTACGTCCTAGATTCTGAAACCCTGCGTTCAAATCGGACGAGAGATCGTCTGGGATGGTCATGGTCAGTGTCACGTTTGGATTCTAGTCACGGCGATCCGATGGGCAATTTCAAATATGCAGGCGTGCGGCGTGCTCGCGGTGGCGTTCTACCAGGAAGGCTGTCAGCAAAGTAATCGACGATGACGGCAGGGTCGCCTTAACGCAATCTATAGGCCGAAAGACGCGGCTAAAGATTGGGGATTTCACACAGTAGGGCGCAGGGTGCTGACGATCTGATGGAGACTTCTGAGGATGGTGGTGATGTCTGATTGACGCAGGCTGACCCCCAGAGACAAACGAACCGACTGGCGCGCGGCTTTCCCGGGCTTCATCGCGGCTATGACATGCGAGGGATCAGGCGTGTCCGCCAGACAGGCGGAGCCGCTGCTGGCGCAGATGCCAGCTTGATCAAGAAGCAGTAGCAGTGCCTCGGACTCAATACCGTGGAAGGTGATGTTGGTGGTGTTGGCGAGGCGCTGGGTGGTGTGGCTGTTGCGCTCGGTGATGGGAATACTGGTGAGGATACCTTCCTCCAAGGCATCGCGCAGAGGACTGACCGTCTTATCGTAAGCGGGCAGCTTTTTCAAAGCGTGGGAGGCAGCGGTGCCCAGGCCGATGAGGTAGGGCACATTCTCTGTGCCACCGCGCCGGGAGCGCTCCTGATGTCCGCCTTGCACGAATGAAACGTACGGTGCCTTCTTCTGGACATAGAGCGCTCCGATGCCTTTCGGAGCACCGATCTTGTGCCCGGTGAGGGAAAGGTAGTCGATGGGCAGGTCTGCAACCTTCACGGGTAGCTTGCCGACGGCTTGCACGGCATCGCAGTGATAAAGGACGCCCCGATTGCGGCAGAGCTGGGCGATTTCCTCGACGGGGAAAAGGACGCCAGTTTCGTTGTTCGCCCACATGAGGGAGACGACGGCGGTGTCGCCAGTGAGAGCATTCTCCAAGTCCGTCATGGAAAGCAGGCCATCAGGATCTATAGGCAGATAGGTGACGCGGTAGCCATGGTGTTTCTCCAGGAATCGGCAGTAAGTGAGCACGGAAGAGTGCTCGATCACAGAAGTGATGATGTGCCGCTTTTCTGGACTGGACAAGATGGCGGCATGAATGGCGGTGTTGTTGCTCTCAGTTCCGCCGCTCGTGAAGAGGATTTCTCGTGGAGTCTTGCAGCCGACGAGTGCGGCCACCTGCTCGCGTGCCCTTTCCATTTTGGATTTGAGGTGAGATCCAAAACGGTAGCTGCTGGAGGGATTTCCCCATTCCTCGCCGAGATAGGGTAGCATCGACTCCCTGACTTCCGGCAAGACGGGCGTGGTAGCGTTATGGTCAAGGTAGATCACTTATTTCACCTTAGCGGGCTGAGATGTTCAGGCAAGATGTGGGTGTTTCGCTCTCGGTCGCCAGACTTTCAACAACGACAGGCATGGAAGTTTGAACCGAATGTTCCCGCAGCGCCCTGAAACGAATGAACACCACGTGAAGATCGTGTCGTCACCGCCCTCTTCTACCCCCTACTTCACTTCAATCAACTGCACGGCATCGGCGCCGACGATGCCGTCGGTGTCACGGTTGGAAATCGTGATGAGGGCGGGTTTTTCGGGGGTGAAGTCGAAGGTGCCGAGTGAGAGAAAGAGGCCATCGAAGGGCGGGGCTTTCTTTTGATTCACCACGAAGGTCTGGCTGCCGGTGGCGTGGTCGATCTGGACGGGGACGTTGCTGGCGCGGTTCGGGGCGGAGGCGTAGCTGACGCGGACTTCATACCTGCCTGCGCGAGGAACGGTGAGGCGGTAGCGGACGCTGAGCTGGTCTTTCTCGGCATTGCCATCGTGATGGCTGGCTCCATCGACGGGGTTGCCATAGGTGCTGCCGGTCCAGTGTCCGATGAACTCAGCCTGGGAGTCATCGAGCACGAGACCGGGGAGCTTTGCCGAGCGGGGCATTTTGGCCAGGGCGGCGAGCTCGAGCACGGCCTGCTGATCGAGGAGCTTTTTCCTGAGGAGGGTGACGTCGATGGTTTGCACGCTTTTTTCGCTGCGGATGGCCTGCACGGCGGCGAGGGCGGAGGCCTGACCGAGGGCCATGTAAACGGGCTCCATGCGCAGGGAGCAGTAGGCGATGTGACTGGCGGAGAGGCAGACAGGGACGAGGAGGTTTTCACACTCGGTCCGCTTCGGGGTGAGGCTGCGGTAGGCGATGTGATAGGGCAGGGCGGGGGTGTCTTGAAAGCTGCCTTCATCCCGCACGGTGCCGTCGGGAGCGAGGATGCGCTGGACGATGTGGCAGTCGATGAGGAAGGAGCCCATGGCGATGCTGTCGTCTTTGAAGATGTCGGTCTGGAGGTCCTTTTGGACCATGACGTAGTCGCCGATCAGGCGGCGACCTTCGCGGACGTAGAGGGCATAGGGCCAGTGGGCGTTGTCGGCGAATTCATCGCGGCAGAGACCCCAGGAGTTGGTTTGATCCCGCAGGCTCTGGGGGACACGTTCGTCGTGACCGAGGAACCATAGCATGCCCTGGATGAAGTCGGTGTGATCTTGCCAAATGCGGGCGCGCGTGGCGGGGTCGCCATCGGGGTAATCGAAGTTGGCCCCTGGATAGTCGGTGGAGAAAAAGCCTTGGGCATTGAGGTCATACTTGCCGTTGGCCACGTTGCCGAGATGGAAGAGGCGACCGAATCGAATGCCGGGGTATGCTTGGATCAAACGCAGCAGCAGTTCGTATTTGGCGGGGTCGTAGGAGGCGGGTTTGGGGAAGGGAATGAGGAGGTCGGGCCGCTGGGTGACGCAGATGCGGAAGTTGTAGGCCTGGGTGCGGTGATCGGCATCGCCGGGCTGGAGGTCGGGTGCGGGGAAGACGCCGTAGATGGGTTTGCCTTGAGCATCGAGGCCGTTGAGGGCGATGGGGGTGCCGTGGATGTAGCTGGGGCCTTTGCCGCCGAGGCTGGGGCTGTCGCTCTCCATGATCTCGACTGTGCGGGGGCGGATGGGCATCGGGTGGTAACCGGCGAGGGATTCGCCGTACTGCGCGCGGCTCTCGCGGCCGACGATGTAGCTGACTTTGGCCGCGGCCATGAGATCGCCCTCATAGGTGGCATCGATGAACATTTTGCCCG
>JAIXVB010000506.1 GCA_027483245.1 Verrucomicrobiaceae bacterium
AGGGCCAGGGTTGCAGCCTTCCATCAGGGTGAGCGCACCCCCGATTCCCTTGGCGGCATCATAGGGGAAGATGGCCATCGGGCAGCATTCGGTGGACGGATCTTGGAGCTTGGTGTTCATGATCGTCTCGTAAAAGGCGCGAGCACGAGGGAGATCGGAGACGAAGATTTCAAACCAGTTCAGGGCGTTGTCTTTCATGGGTATCAATGGGTTGTGTGGGTTCATGTTCCGCTGCGTTTGAGCCGAACGAGCGCATGAAAGCAGGGGCCACTGACAACCCTATGTCAGGAGTGATGGGCGATTTTTTATCGGCAGCGGTTTATTGATGCCTCTGAGCGACTTCGAGGGCCAGGTCCCGCAGCCTCTGGCGCATCTCAGCCGGCTGCAGCACCTCGGCATCAGCCCCCAGGCTGAGAAGCCAACCCAATAGCCATTCCTGAGACCAAGCGAGCAACTCCACACTGACTCGACCATCCGGCAGAGTCGCCTCAGCGACACGTGCACAGCTCATCTCCCGCCGGACTCGATCCATGACCGCGGGTTTAAAAAGCACGGTCGTGGGGATGAGTTCATGCTCATTAAGCACCTCCACAAGAAAGGCCTTTACCGAGAAGTCTTCATGCCCCTGGAAACACTCGTTCAACACCTCCCAACGCATCACTCGATCCAGACGAAAATCGCGGAAATCACGACGCAGACGACAGTAGGCGATGAGATGCCATTCACGGGCATAAAACATCATGCCCAGGGGCTCCACCGTGCGCTGGCTGATCTCTCCACGACTGCCCGCATCGTAATCGAGCGCCACGCATCGGCGCTGCAACACCGCCTGCTGAAGTGGCATCAGAGAGCGGTGATCATCCTCTTTGGTGCGGGAACCAATCCACACGCCCATGGTTTTTTTCAGGCGGTTCAGCGACTCATGGCGCTCCTTGGGCAAGACCGAGCGCACCTTTAACAGCGCTGAACGCAGCGACCCACGCAAGGAGTCATCCGCCACCTGCTCGGTGACTTCTCCACTCATGAAAAGGGCTGCGGCCTCATGCTCGGTGAACATCACAGGCGGGATGTGATACCCCCGCATCAGGCTGTAACCCACCCCGGCCTCCGCCACGATGGGAACCCCCGCCTCCCCAAGCGCGGCCAGATCCCGATACACCGTGCGCACGCTCATTTCATAATGCTCTGCGATCTGCTCCGCCGTGATGACACGGTGGCTTTGCAGCAGCAGGATCATGCCGGTGAGGCGGTCGATGCGGTTCATGGGGAAATCAAATCCGGCCGATGTTGGCGATGAAACGCCATGCCCTCAATCCAGACTCGCGTCGAGACAAAGAAAAAGGCGGCGACCTTTCGGACGCCGCCTCTGGAACTGAGTCTCTTAGCTTTGCAGCGCGAGGGCTTCAGGCTTGATGTTCTTGTGGAAGTCCGGGCCTTGAATCGTCGCGGCGACATAACCCGCACGGATCACAAAATCACCGAAGTGTTCACCCTCGAGGCGCTCTTTGGCATAGCGCTCCAGGATCGGATCCAGCAGGGGTTTGATGTCTTTCGAGGGCACGTCCTTGCGGAAGAGCTTGCTCAGACGGTCGCCAGCATGACCCCCGCCCAGATAGACGTTGTAGCGATCAGGACCGAAACCAACGAAGCCGATCTCGGAGATGAAGGGACGACCGCAGCCGTTCGGGCAACCGGTCATGCGCATCGTGATGGAGTCATGACGCAGGCCGACTTCTTCCAGCTTTTCTTCGAGTTGGGTGACGATGGTCGGCAGGAAACGCTCAGCCTCCGCCAGGGCCAAGGCACAGGTCGGCAGGGCCACGCAGGCGATGGTGGACAGGCGCAGGGCGCTTTGTTCATGACTCTTCGCCATGCCATATTTCTCGAGCAAGGCCTCGATCTGGGAACGCTTGGCGGGGGACACCTTGGCGATCATGAGATTCTGATTTGCCGTGAGGCGGAAGTCACCGTCATGGATCTTGGCGATCTCGCGCAGTCCGGTGCGCATGGGGTAACCTTCGGTGTCCAAAACACGACCGCCTTCGACAAACAGCGTGTAGTGGGAGTCACCGGTTTCATCTTCGACCCAGCCGAAGCGGTCGCCGTTGTCGTCAAACTTGTATGGGCGCACTGGGCCGAGATCGTAACCGAGGTATTCGTTCAGCTTGGCGAGGATCCAATCCGCACCGCGATCATCGACCGTGTATTTGAAACGGGAATGCTTGCGGTCCGTGCGATCCCCGAAGTCACGCTGCACGAGCACGACTTTTTCGGCGACATCGACGACTTGTTCTTTGGTGCAGAAACCAATGACATCGGCGATTCGCGGGTAAGTCGCTTCATTGCCATGCGTGGAGCCCATGCCACCGCCGACGGCGACATTGTAACCGACCAGCTTGCCATTTTCGACGATGGCGATGAAGGACAGGCAGTTGGCGAAGATGTCCACGTCGTTGCTCGGCGGCACGGCGATGGTGATCTTGAATTTGCGTGGCAGGTAGGTCTTACCGTAGATCGGTTCCTGCTCTTCTTCAGTGCTCTCCACCTTCTCGCCGTCTAACCAAATTTCATGGTAAGCGCGGGTGGCAGGCGTGAGATGCGCCGAGATGTCTTTTGCGGCTTGCAGCACGTCGGCATGCACGCTGGAGAGATACGGATTCGGATTGCACATCACGTTGCGGTTCACGTCACCGCAGGCAGCGATGGTGTCCATGGCGCAGTCATTGATCTCCTTGATCGTGCGCTTCAGGTTCGTCTTGATGATGCCGTGTAGCTGAAAGGCCTGACGGGTGGTCAGCTTGATCGTGCCGTTTGCGTAGGTATCGGCCAGACGGTCCGTTTGCAGCCATTGCTCGGAGGTGGCGACACCGCCAGGAACACGAATGCGCAGCATGAAGGAATAGGCTTTTTCAAGGCGATGCTTGCGGCGATCTGGGCGCAGGTCGCGGTCGTCTTGCTGGTAACTGCCGTGGAATTTGATCAGCTGCTGATCGTCTTCACAGAGGGCGCCGGTGGACAAATCGGCCAGACCTTCGGCAATGGTGCCGCGCAGGTAGTTCGACCGTGTTTTGATGCCTTCGTTGGCGGAGAGGGGCTTGTCGCTCATGGTTTCAGAGGGGTTGGTTTTGAGCTGGGTTTAATAGACGTCGCGTTGATAACGCTTGGCCTTCTTGAGGTCCTCAATGTAGGCCTCAGCGGCTTCACGGGACTTGCCGCCTTGTTGGGCGACGACGCTGATCAGCGCCTCATTGACGTCGTGGGCCATGCGTGTGGCATCGCCACAGACATAGAAGTGGGCGCCTTCTTCGAGCCAAGCGTAGAGCTCCTTCGCCCGCTCGATCATGCGCTGCTGGACGTAGATTTTCTCAGGCTGATCGCGAGAGAAGGCCACATCGAGTTTGGTCAGCGCCTTGCTGGCGAGGTGGTCCTGCCATTCGGTCTGATACAGGAAGTCGTAAGTGTAGCGCTGATCGCCAAAGAACAGCCAGGATTTGCCCTTCTGCTCCAAGGCCGCGCGATGCTCCACAAAGGCGCGGAAAGGGGCCACGCCAGTGCCTGGGCCGACCATGATGATGGGGGTATCCCCAGAGGCTGGCAGACGGAAGTTTTTGTTCGTGTTGGTGTAAACCGGCACCTTGTCGCCTGATTTGACGAGGTCCGCGAGGTAGGTGGAAGCCACGCCTTTGCGAGCTTTCCCAAAGGACTGATAGCGCACGGAGGCGATGGTCAGATGGACTTCATCTGGATGGGCCAGCGGGCTGGAAGCGATGGAATACAGGCGCGGTGGCAGCGGGCGCAGCAGGGAGATCAGCGCTTCAGGGGAAAGCCCTTTCGCCGCGAATTCTTCCAGAGCGTCCACGATCCAGCGGCCCCACAGGTAGTCTTTCAGTTTGTCCTTGGAACCTTCGGCCAACAGCGTAGCCAGCTTCTTGGACTTGGTGACCTCTTGCAGCTTGGTCAAAACCGGACGTGACAGCGCGGTGATGTCGAAGTCTTCGCGCAGGGCGTCCGCCAGGGTCTTGCTGCCGAGGTCGGGCACCACGACTTTTTCCGTGCCCACGAGTTTGGCCGCTTTCAGGAGGTCGGCGATGACATCCGGCGCATTCACCGGGATCACGCCCAGGGAATCGCCCGGTTCATAGGTCAGGCCAGAGCCTTCCAGCGACAGTTCATAGTGAACGGTCTCCTTGGCGGTGCCTTTGCCATTGAGCAGCACACGCTCTTTCAATTCGGCCTGGAAGGGATTGGTTTTGTCAAACTCCGCCGCTGCTGCTGGGATGGCGAAAGCAGGCACCAGGGGAGCCGCCGCCGTGGCTGGACCAAAGGCGGTCAAAGCTCCATCCAACCAAGCGCGGTGGGGTTTTTCATACTGGAGATCGCAATCCACACGTGGGTGGATGCGCTGGGCTCCGAAGGTTTCCAGACGTGCGTCGAAGTCTTTGCCCATCTGGCAAAACTTCTCATACGAGGTGTCGCCCAGCGCGCAGACGGAGTAGCGCAGCTTTGGCAGGCTGAGGGCTTCACTCATGAAGGCCTTGTAGAAGCTCGTCGCCGTTTCGGGCGGTTCGCCATCTCCCCACGTGCTGACGATCACCAGCAGGTTCTCCACCTTGGCAAGGTCCGCAGGCTGGATGTCCGCCATGTTCTTCACCGTGGGGATGAACCCGCGTTTCTTGGATTCTTTGGCTGAGAGATCCGCGAGCTTCTCGGAGTTTCCCGATTCCGAGCCGTAAAGAATGGTCAGCTTGGTGGCCGCAGCGGGTGCAGCAACGGCAGGTGCGGTCTCGCCAGAGGAAAGATAACCTGCCAGCCAGAAGCGTTGAGCCGGAGTGAAGCTGGCCAAAAGGCCATCCAGGGCCCGGCGCAGGTCGGGTGAAAAGGGGGAGTGCTCAGGAAGCATTTCTTCGGGGGATTCGCGGGAGGTTGAACAGAGATAACGCTAGGCCGGGGCTCAGCGGGCGGGCAAATTAGCTAAAATTGGGCTGGCGTCGAGTCTGCATCTTCATTCCGGCCCCTCCGAAACGCATTCTGAAGCGGTAAATCGAGGTTCATGGGCTCAAAATCCACCTGTTTGAGGGGTTCACCAGATACAGTCTGGCAGTAAATCGATGCCTACAGATGAATAGCCGGCTTTCCAACGCTGGGCCGAACGGAAAACACCGGCTACGGGGTCTTCAGGAGTCGAAGGTAGGCTTCTTTGACGATCCAGCCTGTCTGATCCAGCGTTTCGCGGGCTTGATCGCGCGGGCAGCCGGTCAGATCGGCGAGGATGCGGATCGCACGGTCACGCAGTTTCACGTTCGAGGGATTGACGTCCACCATGAGGTTGCTGATGACTTTTCCCACTTTCGTCATGGCCAGGGTCGTGATCAGATTGAGGACGAGTTTGGTGGCTGTGCCGGATTTTAAGCGCGTGGAGCCGGTCAGGACTTCCGGGCCGACGTTGGGAATGATGAGCACCTGAGGTTTCCAAAGCGGATCCTGGAGCTTTTTCGAGGCCGGGCGCATGGCAGGATTGAAACAAAGCAGGGCCGTGAAGGCACCGCGCAAATTGGCCTCATGAAGGGCTCCCCACACAAATGGCGTGCGGCCGCTGGCGGCGATGCCGATGAGGACATCTTTGGCATCAAGTTGTCGATGCTGCACGGCGAGCGCGCCCGCTTGGACATCGTCTTCAGCCCCCTCGACCGCGCTCCAGAGGGCCTGTCGCCCCCCAGCAATGATGCCCTGAACCTGCTCGCGCGGAGCCCGGAACGTGGGCGGGATTTCGCTGGCATCGAGCACGCCGAGACGTCCGCTGGTGCCTGCACCGACATAAAAAAGCCGTCCGCCGCTCTGAAAAGCCCGCACGACCTGCTCCACGACTCGGGCGATCTCACGCCGCTCCTTCCGGATCGCTTCCGGAATGAGCGCGTCTTCACTGAGCATGAGTTCGATCCCCTGATTCAAAGGCAGACGATCCAGTTTGAGCGAACGCGGATTGCGCTGCTCCGTCGGCGATTGTGAAAGAACGGCCAAGTCAGCGATGACCTCCGGCAAGACCAAGCCTGCGGACAGCGAGGCCTGGGACGAGCTCTTCACCGGGAGCAGGGTGAGTTGGCGGGCTAGATTCACCGCGCCTAACACCGAGGGCAGGCTGAGCGGGGTGACCTTGGCCTGAGGCCAGCCTTTTTTCAGTCGCTGCGTGACATCGCGCATGAAAGCAGGGTTTTTCAGCAGCACGCCGCCATTGAGGATGAACTCCACGCGTGTGCCAGCGGGGACGAGCTGGGCCGCACAAGCGCAGGCGTCTTCTGCCAGCATGGCGGCTGAGTCGGCGAGGATCTTTTTAGCC
The DNA here is from genome assembly GCA_027483245.1 of Verrucomicrobiaceae bacterium. GTDB lineage: Bacteria > Verrucomicrobiota > Verrucomicrobiia > Verrucomicrobiales > Verrucomicrobiaceae > Prosthecobacter. Next base: position 6,335 of record JAIXVB010000506.1, read on the forward strand.
AGCGAATCCCCCTTTTTCGCCGTGGCAAAAACGGTGACGGCGAGGCTGGCGATCTCGGTTTTCTGGGCATGAACCGACCAGGGAATGAGCTGCTCAGGTTCGTTGAACATGAGGGCGTTGAGCATCGCCACGCCCAGGGGACCGAGCTGGCCCTGGTGATCCAAATCCGCCATCACCGCGCGCAGAGCACGCAGACCGATGTCGCAGGCGCTGGCGCGATCTCCAATGACATGTCCACGCCCACCCACCTTGGCCGTGCCGCCTTTAGGTGTGCGGCCAAAGCAACAGGACCCGGTGCCGCTGAGCACGAGTACACGAGGCAGCGCTTGCCGGGCCACCGGGGCAGCGGCTAAAGCGGTCTCGAGATCATTGGTGGCGACACAGGGAATGGCCGGCCAGATGCGTGAGGCGGCGCGATGCAATCGATCCCGATCCGCCTCGGTGCGGGCACCTGCGAGGCCGATGCCAATGGCTCGAGGACGCAGGGGCAAACGCGCCGCGATGTCTCGCAGATGCCATTGCAACTCCCGATCTGACATGAGTGCGAGCACCGCAGGCCCTGTCTGAAAATCCGCCAGCGTGCGTCCCTCAGCATCGATCATGAGGATGGTGGTGCGGGTACCGCCGCCTTCAATGCCGAGGAACGCTGGCGAGGTGATTGGAGCTTTAGGCTTCATGGGAAAAAGGGGTCATGATTGCAAAGCCAGACGGGGCCAAAGCGAAAGGGATTTCTGATTCAACCCCGAAACTCATTCAGCGTCCATCTCACGCGGCTCGGGAGGCGCGGCATCGAGATCCAGCACGACACGAAAACCATAGGTGGGTTTGGCACGGCCAAAGCGATCCACCTGACGCCCTTCCAGCCGACAGGTTTGCACGCTGCTGCTCGCCCAACTGCCACCACGCAAAATGTAAGCACGCGTGCGCCCATCGGCCGAATCGGATTCAGGCACTTGTGTATCGGTCCATTCACTCAGATTCCCCGAAAGGTCATGAATGCCGAGGGGATTGACTTTGAACCTGCCAACCGGTGCGGTGCGTGGGAAAAGATCACGTCTCGGCAACGTGGGGTGACCGTTCTGCCAGGGTTGAACTCCGGCCGCTTCGATGCCTGCAAAGTTGGCTTCGGCTCGGGGGTCCAGTTGAGGGAGCGTGATGTCCAGTAGGCCGATCGGCAGATCATCCTCGAAGCGCAGACCTGCGGCAAGGCTCCACTCAGCATCCGTCGGCAGGCGATAACGTTGCGTGTCACGCAGACGACCTTCCAGGCGCTCCTTCCAGGTGAGCCAAGCGCAGAAAAGACGTGCATCGATCAGGCCAATCCCACACACCGGGTGCTCCGGTGTTTGATCAAATCCCGGGCCTGGATTCCGCCAAGTGAAGGGACCGGGGGGCGCGCCGGGCGGCAAGTTCCGCGGTGGGTTCAGCGCTTCTTCGACTTGCAAACGCGGATCGTTTTCACCGCTGCGCCAGTTGGGCAAAACGGCGCTGTCCGCACGGAAAAACTGCTCGAAATCACGAACGCGGGTCTCCCACACCGAAAAGAGCAGATCCGTGTGCGGCACGGGCACAAATTTCATGCCCAGGCTGTTTTCCCAGGGTGAAGCCAGGGAGGAAGTGGTCGGCGGACGCCAGTGAGCTTGAGCCAGCGGCCAATTGGCGATCAACATGCCCGAGATCGCCCCGATTCCGAGGACGATGGAAATGCCTGCGGTGAGTAGCAAATGCCGCTGTTTTCGATGCCCTTCCCGATGCGCCTTGGCGATTTTATTCACCGCTGTCGCCAGCTCCTGAACCGAACTCAGGCGGCGTGTCGGA
>JAIXVB010000411.1 GCA_027483245.1 Verrucomicrobiaceae bacterium
CCATCGGTGGCCACGACAAACGGTTCGGTCCACTTTGGCTTGGCATTGCCAGGCTCATCCGTGCGAATCGCGAATGTGGCTCGAAGCAGAGGCGTGGTGTCCGTCTTTTCAGTGAGCTGTGAGTAAAAGATCCACAGACGACCTTTGGGGTCGATCCAGGGCAGAGGATCTCCAATGCGTGTGCCTTGCGGACCTTGGATCGCCATCGGCTTGGACCACTTCTGCCCCACCTCTGCACAGGTAGCCGCCATGGCATAATTGCCCATCGCACCCTCGCCCACATCCCCAGTATACCAAGTCGCCCACAGCCGACCATTGGAAGCACGCTCGATGCCTGGGATTCCCTGCCATGAACGTTTCAAGTCTTCAAAATCCGCACCTGGATTCGGCATGACTTTAGCGATGGGGTATTCAGCAGCAGTAACGATGGAAGCGAGAACGAGTGACAGAAGAAGCCGATAAAGCATGGCCTGAAAACGTTTGAAAGGGAGCATTCTTCCAGCGCATCAGAACAGCATCTTAGCCGCATAGCATGGATGCTAAAAAGCAATGCGCTCGTGAATCACGAAAGGCTTCAAAACACGACGCACAGAACATTCACTCAGCCATTGGCCGCAACTTCTCCAAAATGAATTGCTCACAGATGCGATGATAAAGCGCCATGGACTCAAGGTTCATCCACTCGTCTTCACGGTGCAAATTGCCAACCACAGGGCTCGAGAGCACCACGGGAATGTCATACTTAGCCATGAACCAAGCGTCACTGCCACCCGAGGCACGGACCAGCTTTGCAGGCGTGCCCGTGATCCGCTCAGTGATCTCGAGATACAGGGGATCAGGGGACAGTCGCGTCGCCGGGGCTGTTGCCACGGGCTCGACTTTCACATCGGCTCCCACGATGTCACGCACCGTGGCAAGCAGGCTTTCGACGGTGTGCGGCGGTGGAAAACGCAAATCAACGATGGCCTCGGCCTCACCTGGAATGCAGTTGATCGTGCGGTTTGCCGTGTTGCAAAGGGTCGGCACGCAGGTGGGATACCAATGATCCGGCGAGTCATCTTGCATCGCCTCAAAGCGCCCCACCAACCGAACCAGACTGCGGAATAACGTCACCAGAGCATTGGGCCGCAACCAAGGCGCAGCCGCATGACCCTCCTGACCCGCGACATGCAATTTCAACTGCAAAATGCCTTTTTCCTCCACCGTCACCCGATGAATGGACCCGCCATCCGGCACCATGGCCAGCCCACAACGCAGCCCCACCTCCTCAAATAAAAATCGCACCCCATCTTCACCGCCACGTTCCTCATCGGAGGTGAGCGCGATGCCCAGCGAGATGCCCGGGAACTGGCGATGTAGCTCGCAAAAAAGCTCCATCATGATGGCGCACTGCCCTTTCATATCCCCTGCACCCGGCCCCCACAGGCATCCGTCGTGCATGCTGGATTGATAAACAGCGACGTCGGGATGCTCAATCACATCCAAATGTCCGACCATCAGGATGCCTGGGACCTCCACGCCCTGCGCGCCTGCGACCAAGGAAGCGAACCCACGGCTCTCATATTCACGGATTTCAATGCCCGGCACTGCCTCCAGCTGCCGACGGCACACATCAAAGCACCGTGCGCGTTCCTCGGGTCGGTTTTCGGTGCTGGGGATGTGCATGAGCTCGCGAGTCAATGCAATAAGTCGGTCCAAGGTGAGTGAAGGCATGAAAGCAAGAAGGCGAATGATCGCGATGGAAAGGAGATTCAGACATGGGTACAATACCCACCTGTTGCTGGCACGATTCACGCGTTATAAACCGATGGCGCGTGTTCTCAGAGGATTGTCTTCGGCGTTCACTTTACCGAAATAATGAATTCAGACTACCTTGATCTCACTGTCCGTGTGGGGTGCAACCTCGTTTACGAGACGAATCTCTTCACTCCCATCTCATTTTTGCTGCGACCGCGCCGTGACATGCGCTGTCTTGTTCTTCAAGAGAGCTGCAATTTTGGCCCCTATCTCTTGCCCCATGAGTTTGAAGACTCCCATGGCAACCTGACCTGCCGCACGATGTTGGTGCCTGGGCGGAATGTGATTGACATGGATGCCTATGTGGCGGTCTCCTCTCTTCCCGACCGCTACGAACCCACCCACAATTCCCTGCCCGTCAACGAACTGCCCCAGGATCTCTTGCGCTACACACTGCCGAGCCGCTACTGCGACTCCGACAAACTGTCCAACTTTGCTTGGCAGCAGTTTGGTTACATCAGCAATGGCATGCAGCGCGTGCATGCGATCTGTGACTGGGTGCATCACAACATCGAATATCGCTTTGGCTCCGGTCGGCCTGACCTCTCCGCTTCAGAGGTGGTTCAGCGGGGTTATGGCGTCTGCCGAGACTTCGCCCACGTTGTGGTCGCCCTGTGTCGTGCCTTCAACATGCCCGCACGCTACGTGACGGGTCACCTGCCAGACATCGGCTACCAAGACAATGGCACGCCCATGGATTTCCATGCCTATGGCGAGGTTTATCTCGGCGAATGGTTCACCATTGACGCTCGTTTCAATGTGCCGCGCATCGGTCGTATCAAGCTCGGTCATGGCATGGATGCGGTGGATGGTGCTTTCTCCACGATCTTTGGTGCAGCCAATCTCGTGCACTTCATGGTCTGGGCTTATCAAGTGAATCCCAATGGCATGCAGGTGGGAGACCCGATTGATCTCTCAAAGCGCCTGGATGGCACGCCTCAGTTGCGCCTAGCCTAGGCTCCTATTCGTGAAAATTCACATCTACCACCGGACGAGTTATCAATACTCGGCGAAGGTTTCTTTTGGCGCTCATCAACTCATGATGAGGCCACGGGAAAACCACTCCATCCAACTCGAACACAGCTCCTTCACCATCTCTGTCCCGCATCAACTGCGCTGGATCAGAGATTTGCATGAAAACAACATCGGCCATGTCGATTTCATCGCGGACGGCGCAGAACTCACGATCACCGGTGAATTCGTTCTCCAGTTGAAACAAGACAACCCCTTCAATTTCATCATCGCACCTGAGGCGATGGAGTATCCCTTCACCTATGAGTATGAGGTGGGTGCGGATCTCCATTCGCTCTGCCAAAATGTGTATGTTCGTGATGTCGATCAGATTCGTGAGTGGCTGCATCCTTTGTGGCATCCAGGAAAACGAGTCCCCACACTGGAGTTGCTCCAGCAGTTGAATAACCACATTTACAAAACGCTGCGTTATCAGCGTCGAATGGAAAAGGGCGTTCAGTCCCCCGCAGAGACCCTGGAAAAACAAAGTGGTTCTTGTGAGACACCGCGACGCTCTTTGTCGAGGCCTGCCGCTTCCTCGGCTTGGCCGCACGTTTCGTCAGCGGTTACATGTATTCACCCGACATCACCGGACGCATGTCCATGCATGGCTGGGCTGAAGTTTATCTACCGGGAGCAGGTTGGATTGGTTTCGATCCGAGTTGGGGCATCCTGGCTTCTTGGCACTACATTCCCGTGGCCGTTTCACGCCATTCCGAAAATGCCCCACCCATCTCCGGCACCTACCTCGGCATGCCACGTTCGTTTATCAAAACCGATGTGGACCTGTATGTGCGAGAACAAAACAGCCCCCCTCACTCGCGACCTGAGCAGAGTGAAGGAGACGCTCCCAAGAACTACTTGGGCGGCAACTTCGCGCTGTAGTGCACAGCGCGGTGGCGATTGTCGTCGAAGGCGAAGTGCAGCCACTCGCCGTCTTTGCTGACAAAACCATCCGGGTAGTTCATCCGGCCTTTCGGACCATCCACCGACTCCTGCTGGAGCACACGCTGGTAAGGCCATGTCTTCATGCCATCGAAGCTGATCCACAGCGCCATGGGGGTGCGAGCTTTGCCATTCGGATTGTGAAGAATGGCGACACGATCTCCGCCCAGATTGTAGAGCGTGGTTTTGCTGCCGGGGTTCGGGATGTTGGTGACGCTGGCGAACTCAGGCCATGTCAGACCGCCATCTTTGCTCTCTGCTTTGTAAAGCAATCCCCCGAGATTGTCCGCGCGGATGACCATCGTGATGCGACCATCAGGATGCTCAAAGAGATCATTCTCCGCCCAGCCAAAGTAGCGGCTGTTGGGTGTCAAACGGATGTTGCCATGCTCACTCCAGGTTTTGCCACCATCACTGCTGATGAGGACGCCATTGCGTGGATTGGTGAACTCTCGTTCCAGTGGCGGCAGTTTCTGCTGATCATCTGGGCCGATGTAATGCTGAAACGGCAGCATGATGCGACCATCCTGGGTGACGATGTGCTTGCGAATGAAGGTGCGCTCTTTCAAGCGACCCGGCACTTC
>JAIXVB010000657.1 GCA_027483245.1 Verrucomicrobiaceae bacterium
GAAAACCCCGTGTATCGCGCCAGCATTCATGAACTGGCCAGCAGCGCTCAATGGGCCGAGCTCAATGATCGCTTTTTCCAAGCGTTGAAGTTCGGCACCGGTGGTCTGCGGGGTCGCACCGTGGGGAAAGTGGTAACCTCTGCAGAGCGCGGCACCGCGGGTTTCGACGAACGGCCCGATCATCCCTGCGTCGGCACGAACGCGATGAACTACTACAACGCCGGTCGCGCCACACGCGGCCTCGTGACCTACATCAAGAATTACCGAGCGAATGCCAGCTTGTCCGGCAAACCAAGCATTGTCTTCAGTCACGACACTCGTCACTTCTCCGCCGAATTCGCCAAGAAGTGCGCTCAGATCGCCATCGAAAACGGCGCGGATGTGTATCTCTTCGACGGCTGCCGCGCGACTCCAGAAATGTCCTTCGCCGTGCGCCATCTTCGCGCTGACGCGGGCGTCATGCTCACCGCCAGTCACAACCCTGCTCACGACAATGGCTACAAAGTCAATTTCAGCGATGGCGCGGGCATCGTCGAGCCACACGCCACAGGCATCATCAAAGAAGTCAACGCCATCACCGATGAAGCCTACACACCACTGCCAGAAGATCAGCAGGGCAAACTGACCCTGATCGGCGCAGAGATCGACGAGACCTATCTGGCCCGCGTCGAGACCATGATGCTGCAGCCTGAACTGCTCAAAGGAGAGAAAGCCAAGAACCTCAAAATCGTCTTCACGGCTCTTCACGGCGCAGGGGGTGTGCTGGTGCCGGTCTTGCTCAAACGTCTCGGCTTTAACTTCTTCACCGTTCCGGAACAAGACGCGCCTGATGGCCGTTTCCCCACCGTCAAATCCCCGAACCCTGAGAACGCACCCGCCCTCAAAATGGCGGTCGATCTCGCCAATAAAGAAGGCGCAGACATTGTCATCGGCACCGACCCTGATTGTGATCGCATGGGCGTCGGCGTGCGCAATGAAGCGGGTGAAATGGTGCTGCTCACCGGCAACCAAACCGGCTCACTCATGGGCTGGTATCGACTCAAGACGATGTTTGATCTCGGCATCCTCACTGAGGCCAACAAGAAGAATGCGGTCTTCCTGAAGACCTTCGTCACCAGCCCCATGCAGGACGCCATCTCGGCTAGTTTCGGCGTGCAATGCATCAACACTCTGACCGGTTTCAAATGGATCAGCTCGAAGCTCGCCAAATACGAAGCCGCACTCCCTGCGGACATCCAGGCGAAATATCGCGACCTCAGCGCCGCTGAATCCCGCGCGGCCCGTCTGGAGCACAGCAAGTTCCTCGTCTTTGGCGGTGAAGAAAGTTACGGTTACATGGGCGATGACTTCAGCCGTGACAAAGATGGCAATGGAGCCGTCGTCATGTTTGCCGAACTCGCCGCCTACGCCGCCAGTCGTGGGCTCACCGTCGTGGGTCTGCTCGACGAAGTGTATGCAGAGATCGGCTACTTCCTGGAAGTCAATCAAAGCAAGGTCTTCGAAGGTGCCAGCGGTGCGGCCCAGATCGCCAAACTCGCTGACAGCTACGGCAGCAACCCACCGACAGAGGTCGATGGCAGCGCCGTCATCAATGTCCGCGACTTCCGCAAGCCGGGCATCGTCGATGAAGAAGGTGAAGCCGTCTCCACCGAGAAAATGCTCTTCGTCGATCTCGCCGATGGCCGCAGCTTTGCCGTCCGCCCCTCAGGCACCGAACCGAAGATCAAGTATTACATGTTCGCTCGCCAAGTCCCCACTGGAGGACAGAAGCTCAGCGATGCCGAACTCGCCACCGCCAAAACAGAAGTCAGCGCCTCCCTGGAAAGCCTCTGGGCGTTCTTGGAAAAAGACATCGACGTGCGCTTGGCTTAAGCCTGAAGAAAGCAAGGCCGGATGGGTTTGGTGGAAAAAAGTGCGTGTCACATGTTTCAACGCCTTACCCTCCGGCCTACCTTTTGCCAGTGATCACAACTGACTAACCCAGCGAGCGATGTCACCTGCGGCATCGTAACGCTGCATCACGGTGCTCATGATTTGGCAGCGTGATCGTAGGGCCTCATCTTGGAGTGCACGGATGATCACGGTTTCTAAGTCGCTGAGCTTTTGAGCCCGGAGAGCCACTCCTGCAGCGACCAGGCGAGCGCTGTTGTCGAATTGATCAAAATCGAGCGGGTAAACCACGGAAGGTTTGCCGTGAAGCAAGGCATGATTCATCACCCCTGCCCCGGCGTGATGAACGATCAGATCAAACTTCGGCAAATGCCGTGCATAGGAAACAAAGGCGTATTCATGAAAGTTGTTCTCCCTGCGATTTTGATCAGCTCCCGCGCGACCATGGCTGAAGTGAAAAACGATCTGAGGATGACGTTGGGCGATCACCTGAATCTCTTCTGCCAAGCGAGCCTTCGCATGCGGCAAATGAGTGCCCAACGTGATCAGAACATGCGGTCGCCCATCGTTGGCAAAGACTGGCTGCGGTCCATCATCGGGCGGAGTCAACAGCACAGGACCGATGAGCTGAAAGTGCGCCGGATAAGTGCGCGGAAATTCGAGCTCGGCAATGCCCAGCGCCAGGATGCGTTCGGGTGAATACACCTCCTCCGATCCATCCGCTCGATAGATTCCTGGGAACCCGAGTTCACGAAACTCTTTCCTGAGAAGCCACCACAAGCCACGCTTAAAACATCGTGTCGCCAGCCTTCCCAACCCATGAAAACCTCGCTGCAAGGATGACGTCGCCGGCCTCAGTCCCCCGAAATAAGCGGGCGGTCCATCGGGGGTCTCAAAAACACAGGGAGAGGGCAAAGTGGTCCACCAACGCAGGCCTTGTTGCTGAGCTGAAAGACCCGCCACGGGAACCGTGAAGTCAGCGATGATCAGGTCCGGTTTCTCATCTCGAAACAGCGTATCCAGCTCCTTTTTCATCCCGGCAAGCAGAGCAACATTGGCTTTCAATTGCCGATGCAAAAGAAATGGATTGCCTTTCACATCACGACCCGGTTCGGCAATCTCCCAGATCGCTTTTTCCTGCTCAACTAAGATCGCTCCACCTCGCAACCCAACCGAAGCCGCCGCCGCCACACCACCGGGAGTGGTGAGCACGGTCACCTCGGCCTCAGTCTGCAATCTCAAGCCGATGCCGAGCAAAGGATGCAAGTGACCGCTGA
>JAIXVB010000160.1 GCA_027483245.1 Verrucomicrobiaceae bacterium
ATCGGCAGGAGATAGGTGGCTTCGAAGTCGGGGCCGTCGGTTTTGAGCTTCACCTCAAGTTCCCAGAAGTGGGAGGGGCTGCGACGGAGGTGAGTGGCGGGCAGTTCGGGATCGACGGTAAAGGTGAGATCGACCTGCGGAACGTGCCGATAACTCTGGGGCAGATCCTGGGTCCAGGTGCCTGACCAGAGCTGTTCGGTCAACAGTTCGCGATCGGTTTCTCGGCCATGGGTTTCGTGTTCGATGTACGCTTGCTCAATGCAGCGTAGGGTGAAGTGGCCTTGGGTCACTTGGTTGAGCCCACTTGGCGGGTGCCACTGGAGCTGGATCGGTTCTTCTTTGAAACAGGGGAATGAGGCGAATGACACACGCGAGTGGCCATAGCGCAGGCCATGGAGGAATTTGACGAGCGTCTTCCAACCACACACGACGATGGTGACGTCAAACAGGGCGAGGGCTGCTAGGGCAAAGCCGTTTTTGGGTTCTTCCCCCAAAATGAAGCAGTGAAAAGGCGTGAGAAAGGCGATGAGAAAGAGGGTCGAGCCCAACGGTGCCCAGAGCGGAGCCCAACGACTGATCTTGGTGTGCACAGGGTTCCAATCGCGATCGAGGAAAGCGCGATCCTGGGCGCTGTTCCCTGTGACTTTCGGTTGCCGATGGTGCGCTCGGAGGCGATTCCAGGCCAGCACAGCGATGCCGATTCCTGTGAGGCAAAAGCTGCCGCCCATCACAGCCCAGGACCAGGATCCAGGCGTGCCCTGACTGCCGGATTCAAACACGCCGAGTTCACGCCTGAGGAGAATGCCACCGGCCAGCGTGAAGATCCCCGCGAAGAGCAGGAAGATCCACAGGCTGGTTGCGCCGGGCCCTGTGGGAAAGGACCGGTCTGGGAGGCGTTGCCGTCTTTGTTCCTCAAACCGATCCAGGGAAATCATACCTCTCGAAGCAAGATGGCATCGACATTGATGCCGTCGTAGAGGGCATCGCTGAGGATCACGAGGGAGTCCCCCGGTTTGATCAGGTTGTTGGTGCGGAGGAAATCGATGGCGTCGCGGATCGCTTTCTCGGGATTGCTATCTTCAAAGGGCAGCACAAAGGGCTGAACCCCACGGGCAGAGACCAGAGTGCGGCTGACGTGCAACTTCGGCGTGAAGGCAAAGATGGGCGCGAACTCGGGCCGCTGATGGGCCAAGAGGTGGGCCATGACGCCGCGAAGGGTGAAGACAAGGAGCTTGGAGCCGGGAATGCTGTTGGCGAGCAAGATGGCCGCTTTGACCGTCTTGTGCTTGTTCGTTTTCAGCGGGGCGTCGCTGGCGAAACGACCGGAGGGATACTTCTGCTCAATGCGACGGATGACGGTATCGAGCACCTCCACGCATTTGTCAGGGTAACGCCCGACGCTGGTCTCACCGCTGAGCATGACACAATCGACCTGCTCAATGACGGCGTTAAAGATGTCGGTCACCTCCGCGCGTGTTGGCACGGGGTTTTCGATCATGCTTTCGAGCATCTGCGTAGCCACGATGACCTTGCGGCCGTGGTAGGAGCAGCGCTCGACGATGTGACGCTGGATGAGCGGCAGGTCCTCAATCGGACACTCGCTGCCCAGGTCACCTCGAGCGACCATGATGCCTGCGCTGGCCTCGACCAGGGTGTCGATGTTTTGCAGGGCCTGCTGATTTTCGATTTTGGCGATGACGCGAGCCTTGCTGCCTTTCTGCTCCAAAAGAAGCTGAAGATGCTGAATGTGCGCCGGTTCACGGGCGAAGCTGAGGGCAAAGAAATCCACCCCGAGCTCCACGCCGAGATCAAGGTCGGCATAGTCTTTTTGGGTCAGTGGCGGCAGGCGAACGGGGATGCCGGGCAGGTTGATGTGGCGGCGTGACTTCATTTCCCCCTTGGTGAGGACGGTGCCAATGACGCGTTTTTCGGTGACTTCGGTGGCTTTGATCTGAATCATGCCGCCATCGACCATGATGATGTCGCCGATTTTGAGATCCTTGCCGAGATCGGGGTAATTGACGCCCACCGAAAGCGGCACGGTCGGGGTAACATCGGGTTTGCAGCGAAATTCGACCCAATCACCGACTTGGAGTTGCCAGGGTTGTTCCACATCTCCGGTGCGGATGCTGGGACCGGTGAGATCCATGAGCACGGCGATTTCACGGCCTGCATTGGTGCCCGCCTCACGGACCCGGCTGTAAACCGTGCGCACCCAGTCATGGGAAGCATGGCTCATGTTGAGGCGGATAATGTCGGCCCCTTTGGAAATGAGAGTGGCGATGACTTCGGCGGACTCTGTAGCAGGGCCGAGGGTGCAAAGGATCTTTGTTTTGCGCATGTTAGGCATGGATGGTGAGCGACCTGCTCGATTGCAAGCGGCAAAGCCGTCAGAGTAGCATGTGGCGGGCCATGCTGGGTGACCCTTTCGATTCGTTCCCAGGGAGTCATAAAAACATGCTAAAGCCAAATCACGGTATCAAAGAGACACAGGCTGCTGGCATGACCAGTGCTTAGAACACTCTTGATTCATTGAGGATCGCGCCGGTATCCAACCGTGACTCTGCTTCGGCTGAGTGGGTGCTGAGGCGATCCAACCTGCTCGATGGACACAACCCCCCCGTTATGTCCAACCCCCCATCGTTTCTCGTTCGTCTTGCGTGCTTAGCCGCAGGACTCCTCACTGTGCCCCTGATGCCAGCTCAGACGCTCATCTGGGATGGCAGCTCCGTCACATCCGGGCCTCAAAATGGCTCGGATCAGTGGCTCGGCCGCACAACCGGCACCAATCCCAATCCGAACCCGTGGTGGGATGGCATCGGAAACGTCTCCTGGGACAATTCAGGATCCGCCATCGCACAATTCGGCACGACAGGCTCCGCCCTGGTCACTGGCAATACCGTGACCATCACGGGCTCCACCGTCAATGTGGCGGGGCTGAACTACATGGCGTTTGCCAGCTCTCCCACGACGAGTGGCAATCAATACACCCTCGCCGGCGCTTCGGGGGGAACACTGAACTTTTCGGCCAGCAATGCTGTTCTCAACTACGCGGACAATACCAGCACTGGCACCAACTTCGTGACTTATGCCACCACTCTTGCCATCACGGGCAATGGTCTCACGCTGCAAAAGTCTGGGGGCACGGCGCAGCAGTTCATCCGTTTTGACATGACCTCCAATCCCGGTCTCACCGGTGAACTCCTGCTGCGCGGTGACTCCGGCGGGCTTTTTGTCCGCAGTGGTGCACCCGGGACATTCAGCGCCATGACCAGCGTGACGGTGCAAAACAACAGCAGCTTCTCCATGATCGGAGCAGGCAATTACTCGGTGCCTTTGACAATCGCCGGTTTCGGGGGTGCGGGCAATTACGGGGCGATCCGGGTGGACACCTCCAACATCAATATTACCGCACCGATCACCCTGTCGGCCGATGCAGCAATTCAAACCAACACCGGAGGCACCACTGGCACGATTGTCAGCGGTGGCATCTCGGGAAACTTTGCCTTCACTCGATTCGCCACCGGTTCAGGACTCGGCACCTTCATCCTGAACAACGCCAACACTTACACCGGGGCGACCACTCTGGGCCGCGTGGGCAATTTTGCCGGAGGCATCACCATCCTCGACTTCAGTGGGACCTCAGCCCCCAATGCGGACGTGATCTACTCTGGTGTGCCCACCGCAGGCGGGCTAAACCTGATCGGCGGCAACAACTCACAGACCCTTCTGAATCTGAATGGCAAAGCGAGCACGGCCAACACGCAGCGTTTCGGCGATGTGAATCTCTCTGCGGCTTCATCCACGGTCAGCAGCCTCGTCGGCATTCAACTGACTTCAGGGAGTTCCGGCAGTGTCAATCTCAGCCTGGGAGCCATCGCCCGCACCGGTGTCGTCATGGCCACTTTTGCAGCCCCGGTCACGGGCGAAATCAGCACCAGCACCGCCCCAGGTTTCATGGGACCGTGGGCGACCTTTCGCCGTGGCAGTGGAGACACCTCGTGGGCACAAGTCTCTGGCGGCGTGATCACCGGCGGCTTCTTTGGCGACCTCAAATATGTCACCGGCACGGCCATCTCGGCCCTGGAGAACTACAGCGCGGACAAGCACCTGACGGTCACCAGCGGCTCCACCGGCGCGGTCACGGTCACTGGCACCACGACCGACATCAGCACGGTCTCCATGATCGATCCCTGCTTTGATCGCACGATCAATCTCGGGGGCAACACCCTCCGATTAGGCACGGGCGCAACAGGGGGCGGCATTCAGCTCGCTGCCAGCGCACGCAACCTGACGATCTCTGGCGGCAGCCTCACCGGTGGCGGCACGACACTGAATACAGCGGGTCAGATCATCCTGACGAATAACTCAGCCGTCTCCACGCTTCAGATCGACGCCAACATCGTCAACAACGGCAGCGGTGCCATTCAGTTGCTCTTCAATGGCCTGACCAACTCCAAAGTCGTGCTCACGGGCACCAACACCTATGGCGGTGGCACCACGGTGGCTTCAGGAGCAGTGGAACTGCGCAGTGCTGGGGCGCTCGGCACCGCTGGCACAGTGACGGTGTTTGAAGGAGCTGCGCTTCAGCTCTCCGGTGGCATCACGGTCAGTCGCACGCTGAGTGTCGGTGGCCAGGGCATCGCCAACAACGGCGTGCTGCGGAACCTGAGTGGCAACAACCTCATCAGCGGCATCGTCACCACCAACGCCCCCTCACGAGTGCATGTGGATGAAGGCACCCTCACTTTCTTCAACACTAATGACGCCACGAACTCCTTCACCGCCAACAGCACCAGCAACACGCTGACCTTTTCCGGCGCGGGCGACATCATCGTCAACAGCCGCATCAATCACACCTCGCAGACCGTGGTGAAAGAAGGGCTCGGTCGCTTGACCTTGGGCGGCAACAACTCCGTGATCACCTCGGGCGTCTTCAGCGTCACCGGTGGTGCTTTACGCATCACTCATGCCTCAGCGCTCGGAAGCACCACCGGCAATACAACGGTGAGCTCTGGAGCGAGCCTGGAGCTGGCCTTCATGGCAGACACCACCATTGCCGAGTTGATCACCTTTGACGGTGCAGGCTTCAATGGCACGGGCGCTATCCGCAACGTCTCCGGCAACAACACCCTGAGCGGCATCCTCTCCATCGGCACCACGGCCCTGACCACGATCACCGCCGACAGCGGCTCCTCGCTCACAATCTCCGGCACCCTGCGTTCCGGCGCCACCGCTGCGGGCACACGCACCGTGACTCTCGGCGGAGCAGGCACGATCAACATCACCGGAGCTGTGACCAACGGCACCACACCCGCCACCTATCTCACGGCGCTGGCCAAGGCGGACAACGGCACGCTGAATCTGCGCGTGGCCAGCACCTACACCGGCACCACCACCGCACGCGGCGGGGTGCTGAACCTCGACTTCGCCAATGCCGCACCCACCTCCAATCTCATCCTCTCCAGCAACAGCGTCACCCTCGCAGGCGGCACGCTGCAACTGACCGGCAAGGATGGCAGCACCAGCAGCCAGAGCTTTGCCAACACGATCCTCACCGGCGGTCGCAGTGCGCTCGTCGTCAATGCAGGCACCGGCGGCACGGCCAATCTCGCCCTCGGCACGATCACGCGCGCCAACAGCTCCGGCAGCGCGGTGAACCTGACCCTACCAAGCTCCGGCGCGATCACCACCACAACGCTCAACCTCGGCGGCAATGGCATCCTCAACGGCGGCATGACGGTGGACAAAAACACCTGGGCCACCTCAGCGGCCACTCAGACGGCGAACAACATCTCCTGGAGCAACGCGGGCGACAGCATTGCCATCGGCGGACTCACCAATGGCGCCCAGGTCTCCTTCGCCGGTTCCGCCATTCCCGGCGGGCTGACCGCTGGGGTCACCTATTATGTGATCAATGCCACGGGCAGTAACTTCCAGGTCTCTGCCGCTCAGGGCGGCACAGCCATCGCCCTGACCTCTGACGGCACCGCTGGGCAAGTCAACCAGGCCGGAGCGATCTCAGGGCTAACCAGCTATGCTTCCACCTTCACCACCAACGCCAATGTCGATGTCCCCGGCGGGCCGCTGACACAGGCGGCAGTGACCGTGAACTCCCTGCGCTTCAATGATGCTGGAGGGACTATCCTCAGCCTCACCGGCACGCTCACCAGCCTCACCGGCGGTGTTTTGGTCACTCCTAATGTTGCGGGAGACATCCTGATTCAGAGCAACAATACCACCGCTCGCACGCTCTCCAACTCCACCTCCCCAGCCGACTTCACGGTGCATCATCACGGCACGGGCCTGCTCACCTTTGCCTCCACGCTCACCCTGACAAATGCGGCAGGCTTTACCAAAACAGGGTCAGGGGCCATGACCTTTGCCGCGACCTCTTCCTCCGCAAGCGTGCAGATCCGCGCCACCGAAGGTACCCTGAACTTCGTGGGTTCCAATCGTTTCACTGCCACCACCGACCCCGCCCTCTTCATCGGTTCTGCCACCAGCAGCGCCAAGGTCTCCTTTGGCAACGGGACGACCACCGGCGCGGAAAGCTTCACCGGCATCAGCGTTATCGGCACGGGTAACTCCCTGGTCGGCAATGGCGAAGGCCTCTACACCATCAGCCTGCAAAACGCCGGCACCAATGACTTGCGCACGCTCATGATCGGCGGGGTGGGGACCAACGAGAACAACCTCTCCCTGGAGGCCTTCTCGGGAGGCACCTTGCAGCTTGGTCCCGCCAATACCTATGCAGGCCGCAACAACCTCGGACGCACCACCTTTGAAGCCAGCGTCATCGCCAATGCCGGCATGCCCAGCTCCCTTGGCACCGGAGCTACCGTGCCGACCATCGATTTCCATGACACAAACTCGAGCCAAGCCACGGTTTCCACGCTGCGTTATGTCGGCACCGCCAACGCCACCACAGATCGCGCCATTCGGCTGATCACGGATGGCATGACGATGCCCTCGCTCACCGCAGTGGTGGAGAACAATGGCACCGGCACGCTCAAGTTCACCTCAGCCTTCACCGCAGCCGGAACCACAAATCTCGCACGCACCTTACGGCTCTCGGGCACGAACCCCGGCCTCAATGAAATCGTCAGCATGACCGATGGCCCCAGCGGCGTCGTCAGTCTCGACAAAGCAGGCACTGGACGCTGGGTGCTTACGGGCAACAGCAGCTACACTGGTGGCACCACGGTCAGCAACGGCACCCTTCAGCTCGGCATTGGTGGCACGACTGGCATGGTGGGCAGTGGCGACATCGCTCTTAGCGCAGGGGCGATCTTGGCCACGCAACGCAGCGATGCCCTCACGATCTCCAACGCCATCACCGGTGCAGGTGCGGTGAGAATCCAGAACGGCACGAATGGCAGCACCATTCTCACTTCCAATGCCAACACCTATAGCGGTGGCACCTGGGTCAGCTCAGGCAGCCTCGTTTTCAATAACACCAGCGGCTCCGCAACGGGCAGCGGTTCGGTGGCGGTGGCCGCGGGAGCCAGCCTCATCGGCAGTGGGCGCCTGGCACCGGCTGTGGATCAATCCATCGATCTCTGCGGCATCCTCAGCATCGGGCAGATCAACACCGTCGCTGCCGATGCTGACATCCTCACGAGTGGCGATGGCACCCTACGAATCAATGGCGCTGGGGTCTTGGAATTCGACCTCATCAGCGGTGCCGGTGCGGGTGACAACAGTGCCCTTCTTTCCAGCGCGGATCGACTGCTCATTGGTGGCAGTTTGACCCTGGAAACCGGCAGCACCCTGCGCGTGCGCAACTCCACCAGCATGACCACCTGGTTGGCAGGCGACACCTGGCAGTTGTTTGACTGGACCACGCTCACCGGCAACGCCATAGGCACCTTCACGAACTATGAACTGCCCACGCTGGATGGAGGATTCCTGTGGGACATCACTGCACTCTACACCGCCGGCACGATCTCCATCTCGGTCGTGCCAGAACCCACCCGCACTACCTTGCTCACCGTGGCAGGATTGACCCTGTTGCTGCGTCGGCGCCGCGCGGGGGTGTAGCCCCAAGGCTGGGCCAATGCGGTTCGGATCTGGCCAAAGATGGTAGGGCGCTTGCTCCCGCAAGCGCCGGGCGTCGAAGGCCTGGAGACTCCGAGAGGCCGTGAGATAAGCAGAGTTCGTTAGACCCGAAGGCGGCGACTGAGGACCAGCCGCCCTACCACCGCGTGCACTACTACCACGTATGACACCTCAGGTCAGCATCTTTGGTTAGGGGCGGATCATGCGATCAAAATCCCTCGAACAAAAGTCTGAGTTTCACGCTCTGAAGAGGTAAGGCCACTCTGGCATGACCCATGCTTAGAGTGGTCAGTGAACTCTCTCCTACACCATGATACGGTTTCCTCGTCCCGGTTGTTGGTATCGCTTCACTGCCACGGATTGGCAGTTCATTCGCGACTCACTCGCCCTCACTCAAAAGAGCCGTGAAGGTCTCGCTTCCCTGATGGATGACCCAGATGCGGTGCGTCTCATCCTGGATCATCCCAAGCTCTTTGAAGCCATGCTTGTGAGTCGTCATGCGGCCATGGTCTCGCCCGAGCTTTTCTTCTTCATCACGGTCCGTCACACGCTGAAACGAGCCGGTGTCGATGACCTGAATGTGGCGGACTACATCGCCGTCGTCTGTGCCGACTTTGGCCTGCCCGCCACCGCCGCGCAAAAGCTGCCCGAGACACGACTCGCCAGCCTTTACAGCATCGACTACATCTCCGCGCTGGAACAGGCCGGCAGCCATGAGCGTTTCTTCATTCATGTCCAGTGCGCGAATCAGTTCCTGGTGCTCACCAGCCTTTACCCTGACTTCCTGCACAATCGCGCCGAACGCCGCGGGGCTCCTGATCTGGACTTCTATGAGCAGGTTGTCGTCAGCCATCTCGAGGCCGCAGGCCGTCATGCCCTAGCAGAAGAGTTCGCTCTGGAAGACACCCTCACCCATGTCGCCCAGAGCTTTCCCCCCGCTCGACGCGCCATGAACCACACCGTGCGTGAGTATCTCAGCCTCGGTGCTTGATTCATGCTCATGGCTTGACCGCGCTCCTTCTGCGGGGGAGCATGGGCTCTCTTCTGCATGAGCGCTCCCGCACAGCCATCGCCCCCCATCATTGCCTGCCTCGGTCCCGAGGGTAGCTTCTCCCACCTGCTCACGGAGATGCGTTTCCCGGGCACCGCTGTGCAGCTCATGACCAGCATTGGCGAGGTCTTTGACTTCCTCTCTCGCGAACCCGAGGCGTTGGGCATCGTCCCCATCGAGAACTCCTCCGGCGGCTTCATCATTGATACCGTGGACCGTCTCGTCGATCAGCGCTGCGGCCTGCACATTCTTCAGGAGCTGACCCTGGATGTGAAACTGGCGCTGCTGGGAAAAAACGGCGCACCCATCCACACCATTCACTCCCACGCCATGCCCTTCTTCCACTGCGATGACTGGCTGCGTGCTCATTATCCTGAGGCACGCCGCATCGCCGAAGCCAGCACGGCCAAAGCGGCTGAAAAAGCTGCCACACTCCCAGGGGCAGCCGCCATTGGCCCCCGCCAAAATGCGCAGCGGCACCAGCTCGACATCCTGCATTTCCCCATCGCTGGAGAGGTGCCAAACATCACCCAATTTTTCCTCCTGGGACACCCCGAGAACGCCTCCAGCACCGTCAACAACCGCACCGCGCTCGTCGTCGAACTCCCCGACCGGCCCGGCAGCCTGTGTCAATTTCTCACCCCCCTGAGCCAGTCGGCAATCAATCTGAAGCGCCTCGAATCCCGACCGATCCGCGGTCAGCCCAACAAGTATCGCTTTTACATCGAGATCGAGGGTTCTCCCGCCGAGTCGCACGTCCAGGCCGCCCTGGACCAAACCCGCGACGAGGGGGCCACCCTCCGCAGCCTCGGCTCCTACCCCGCCGGCCTGCGCTTCGAGTCGTGAGGTGCCGCGATTGGGTCTGAGGGGCGGTAGCTCCGGGTGTGAGAGGTGCCGCCCCTCGGTGTGAGAGTTACCGCACCTCGCGCCGAGGGGCGGTAACTCCCGGACCCGGAGCCCGCTTATCTCCCGGTGTCGGCGCTAAGCTTAGCGCCGGTTCCCTGCGCCAAGGGGGCCATTTGCCGGGCGTAGGCTGGATGTGTTCGGCGCAAAAAAGCACCGTCCGCGCAGTGGACCTCCTTCGCCGAATGATCCGGCGGTTTGGGGGCGTTGGGGGCTGCGAGGTTCAAAGAAGGCGGATCATTTGGCGAAGGGGACGGCAGCGGCAGTGCCCTGTTTCCTCGCCAAACGCATCCGCCCTACGCCCAGACGCCAGACGCGCCCTTTACCAGTCGGCCTAAAGTCCGAGCTACGAACTCCAGACTCCAGGGCAGGACACATGCTCTTGGAAACGCTGTACTGCGGTGGAGATGGCCGACAGCGGTTGGGGACCAACCGCCCTACCCACAACCCTCACCAGGCCCCTCAGTTTCCTTCGGCTCTCTGGATGCGGGCGGGGACGTCGTTGATGGAGTAACCGGCGGCGCGCAGGGCGTCCCAGACTTTCACCAGCACACCCAGGGCGGTGGCGGTATCGGCTTCGAGCTCGAGTTTGGCCCCTGGGTCGCGCTCCTTGAGCTGCAGGAGGGCGGCGGCGAGCTTGTCGGGCTCCACGGGATTGCCATCGAGGAAAAGCTCCTGGGTTTTGGTGATGGTGATGGCTTTGCGCGTCTCGGTCACTTGGGCAGCCTCGCCCATGCTTTTGGACTCAGGCAGGGTGATCTTCACCTGGGTCTTCTCTTTGCGGAAGGTGGTGGTGGCGATGAAAAAGATGAGCAGGATGACCATGATGTCGATGAGCGACACAATGGGGATGGCAGGTACGGGACGGCGGCGGGGGCGCAGATTCATCGCGGAGGAAGGGCAGGCGCGGGGTTACTTATGCTGCACCTCGAAGTGGGCGAAGAAGGCCTGGATGGTCTCGTGCATGATCGACTCCAGCCGCACGGCGATGTTGTCCAAACGCCGGACGAAGTAGGTGTGCGCGAGCACGGAGGGCACGGCGACGAAGAGGCCCGCGATGGTGCAGCGCAGGGCGACGCCGATTTCTTTGGCCACCTCGGCGGTGTCAGGTCCGGCTTCGCTGCCAAAGGCGGAAAACATGCCGACGAGACCGGCGGTGGTGCCCAGCAGACCGAGCAAGGGGGCAACGGTGACCATGACCTCCAGCACGGAGACGCCGCGCTCCAGGTGATGCAGGTCCTCCTTGGCCCGGGCGGTGATGGTTTCCACACACTCCTGGCGTGAGGAAAAGGTGCCGCTGATGGCGAGGGCACCGAGGCGGGCGAGCAGGGAGGGATCGCGCTCCAGGAACTCTTGCAGGGGCTTGATGTCTCCCTTGGCCGC
>JAIXVB010000261.1 GCA_027483245.1 Verrucomicrobiaceae bacterium
ATCTCCTGAATGAACATCCAGTTCCGGGTGATTTGGGCGGCGACGAATGCGGTGAGCAGGATGGTGACAGGAAGGCGGATTTTTGGCCAATGTTCCAGGCTGCGTTCGACTCCCAATCCCGTGGCGACCACGACGGCGGGTGTCCAGAGGCAGGCCAGCAGCAGCAGTCGATCCGGTGATCCATACCAGGGCAGAGCGGCCAATCCCCAGACGAGGATGGCAATCGTGGCGAGGGTGTAGGGCTCCAATTGCGCGCGCCAGACGAGGCCCGCGAAGCCGAGGGCCAGCAGGAGAAACCAGCCCGCACCGACACCTTTTTGCAGGTCCAAGCGCGACCAGTGCGCCTCATCCAGCACCACGCGACGTCGGTTTCCAAAGCGTGGATCGGGTTCGCTCGCGACCGCATTGGGGGCGACGATGTTGGAAAGGAAGACTTCTCGGGCAACGAGGCCTGTGGTGGCACGGTTGGCGGGCCAGGTGGCGTCGTTGATTCGCCAAGTGATGAGGGAACTCGGCAGTGGCGAGGACATCGGGTAGATCGTCCGTTGGAGATTGGCGAGACCAAAGGTGATCGTCAGGG
The DNA here is from genome assembly GCA_027483245.1 of Verrucomicrobiaceae bacterium. Classification (GTDB taxonomy): domain Bacteria; phylum Verrucomicrobiota; class Verrucomicrobiia; order Verrucomicrobiales; family Verrucomicrobiaceae; genus Prosthecobacter. Next base: position 581 of record JAIXVB010000261.1, read on the forward strand.
CGGCGAGGGCAACGAGCAAGGGCCCGGGACGGAAGCGCTCTTCCTGATAAGTGTCTTGGGCACAGCGTGCCAGGGCTAGCAGCAGCACGGGGATGACATTGCCGATGAAACAGGCGCTGGCATAAACCGCCACGAGGCCATGCAACCAGGGCGAGGCCAGTTGTCCCCGCGCGCTGACGGCGAGCAGCGCGGCGACCCCGAGCCCGGCAAAAATCCAGACCTCCGGGAGCGGTGCCACAATCCAGATGCAAGTGCTCGCGCCAAAGACCACGGCGAAGAGAACAGCTCGCAAGGAGGCAAGGCCACTCCACAGCAGTGAATGATAAATCATGACCACGGCCAAGGCCCCGGCGATGCAGGTGAGCATGGCCACCCCGTGTTTGCGCGCGCTTGTGAGGTCTTGGCCGAGAAATTGCCAACCGTGAATGAGAAACTGCGCTGCGGGATGATGCAGCAGCGTGAAGGCCGGATGCTCCGCCCTGATCTGGCGGTGATCGGCGGTGCGCTCAGCCGTTAGGGAGCGGAAGATGCTCTGCGTTTCTGCCCCGAAGATCAGCGCATCTCGGACATAAAGCGGCGTGTCGCGAAACTGCAAATGCGCTGAAAAAAACAGGCTGTAAAAAGCCACGGCCAAGATAGCGCCCATGCCACGCCAGCGAGTCAGCACCTTGGACGCGCGTGAAGCTGTGGGCAGGTAAGTGGAGGAACGCATAACGGCGAATCAAGGCAGCAAATCAGGGCGCACCGCGCGTGTCCGCTCCAGAGCCTGCTCCGCACGCCACTGGGCGATTTTGGCGTGATTGCCGCTGAGGAGAATGTCGGGCACGCGCAGCCCGCGATATTCGGCAGGCTTGGTGTAGTGCGGCGCTTCGAGCAGTCCTGCGGCCCCAAAGGATTCCTCCACCGCGCTGAGATCGTCCCCCAGGACTCCGGGCAGCAGCCGAACAATCGCATCCATGACCACGACCGCGGCGATGGCTCCATTGGTCAGCACGTAATCGCCCAGACTCAGTTCTTCATCCACCCAGTGATCCACCACACGCTGGTCCATGCCTTCGTAATGGCCCGAGAGAAAGATCAGATGCGGCTCCTGAGCCAGGCGCTGAGCGGTGGCCTGATCGAAGCGACGCCCGGCGGGTGACATGAGGATGACACGGCTCTGCTCGGTGTGGACTTGCTCGAGAGCGCTGAACAGGGGTTCGGGGCGCAGCAGCATGCCCTGTCCACCGCCATAAGGCGTGTCATCCACCTGTTTGTGTCGTCCCAGGCCATGTTCACGCAGATCATGGACTTCGAGTTGGATGGCCCCTTTCTCCTGGGCACGCCCCATGATGCTTGTGCCCATGGGCACGGTGATGAGTTCAGGAAAAAGCGTGATGATGTCCAGGCGCACGCGCTGAGCTATGCAGAGCAGGTCAGGGGACTGCAAGATGCAAGCGCTGGATTGGGCAGATGAACTTCATCTGCGGTCGAAATCAAATCAGGCTGCTGTGCTGGCCGTTTCCTGGGTCTTGGTGCCATTGCCATTTTCTGGCAGGGCGGCGGTGCCTGCGGTGCCATTGGGGCCGAGCAGCTTGCGGAAGATCTTTTGCGGAAAAGACATGCCTTTTTCTTCAGTCTCGATCTGCGACAGCGCCTGTGATTTCGCCATTTCCCAGGCCGGAGCAAAGCCCGGCGCATTGATCAGCATGTGCTTTTCAGCTCGGGCGAGGATTTCCAGCTCACGAGCCAGTTTGTTGTCGGTCTTTTCGTTGAGACGATTGACCTGAATGCGAAGGTTTTCGTTTTCTTGGGAGAGGCGAGCCCGCTCCTTGTTAGTGTCTTGGAGCTGGCGGGCATCAAGTTCGAGTTTGTCACTCAAATGCGATTTGTAGCGCTTGAACTCACCCTTGGTCTTCCAGTGATTGAAGATGGCCATCGCGAGGAAAACAACGCCAAGGCCAAAGCCCATGCCGAAGGTGTAGAGAGGGTTTGAAAAGATTTCGAGCATAATGAAGTCGGGGAAACGATAGACGATTGCGCCGAATTGTCGTTCGATTATTCCAGGCGCTTGGGGGCCTCATCAGACTCGGCAGGCCGTTCGCAGGCGGCACGAACTCGAGTCCGCAAGAGCGTGAGCACGGTGAAACTGGGGGCCAGACAGAGGGTAATCCACTGGAAATGCATGAGCCCGACATTGTCTCCCAACATCCGCCGGGAGGACGCTAAGCCAATGACCAGAATCAAACAGGCACCCAGGCTCCACATGAGATTCCGACTGTGCCAATGCAGCACCAAGAGGAAGACGATCAGGAAGCCCGTGAGGAGCGCGGAGATCAAATAGGGTGTCGGAGCCAATCCCGACAGCGCGAGCAGCCCGAAGCCGAGCCATGCGCCACCGGCGATGACGGGGGCCCACTGGAGCCCGAGATTCATGCGCTGGTGGAGACGGTCGAAGGTCGGGATCATGCGAGGATTACGCGCCGAGTTCAGCCACGGCAGCTTCGAGAGTGGCCACATCTTTGATGGAGATGACCTTCACGGATTTGTCGATTTTGCCCATCAGACCCGCTAGCGTGGCATCGGGTCCCAGCTCAATGAAGAGCGTGTGACCTTGGGCGATGAGGTATTGCATGGACTCGACCCAGCGGACACTGCCGGTGACCTGGGCGGTCAGGGTGGCGCGGATGTCTTCCGCTTTTTCGACGGGTCGTGCCTCGTAGTTGCAAACGACCGGCACGCTGGGGACACCAATCGAGGCGGCATCCAAGGCTGTGGCGAGTTTGGACTGGGCACTGCTCATCAGTCGGCTGTGATAAGCACCGGCGACGGGCAGTGGGATGGCGCGCTTGATGCCACGATCCTTGGCCTTAGCGGCAGCGGCCTCAATGCCGGCGACGCTGCCACTGAGCACGATCTGGCCAGGGGCATTCAAATTGGCCACATCGACCTCGCATTCAGCCGCGAGTTCCCGGATGGCGCTTTCTTCACCCCCGATCATGGCCAGCATGGCTCCCTGGGTGCTTTCGCAGGCTTCTTCCATGAAGCTTCCGCGTTGGAAAACCAGATTCAGGCCGGTGGCAAAGTCAAAGGTGCCAGCGGCGGCGTGGGCGGTGAACTCTCCGAGGGAAAGGCCCGCAGTGGCGCTGATGGTCAGTCCTGGCACGCGCTCATGCAGCACGCTGAGGCAGGCCAAACCATGGGCGTAGAGAGCAGGTTGGCAGCGTGAGGTCTTGGTGAGTTCTTCAATGGGGCCTTCAAACATGACCTCGGTCAGTGAGTAACCCAGCGCTGCATTGGCCTGATCGAGAAGCGAACGCACGACAGGGTAGGTATCGGCGAGGTCTTTGCCCATGCCCACTTTTTGGGCACCTTGACCAGCGAAGAGAAGAACGGCGGATGGCATTGCAGGAGTGAAGTCAGGTTTCGAGTGTGAAAACTCAGCCACCCAGGGCACGCGCCCCTGGCTGAGGAAGAGTCACTGAGCACTGAGCCACCCGCTACGCAAGCCCGAGCAACACGCGAATGTCAGGCAGGCGACGAATGACGGCGGCCTCCAGCAGCTCTTCTGCCCGGGCGATGGCCTCTGACAAAGGCATGTCCGCAGGTTTGACCGCGTGAGTCAGGTCAAAGCTGGCACTCAGGGCAGGGCAATCCTCCACCGCCCCTGCAAAAGCGATGACCTTTTTCCCAAGCCGCCGTGCCATCTGCGCGATGCCGACAGGGCCTTTGCCATGCAGGGTCTGGGCGTCCAGGCGACCTTCCCCTGTGATGATGAGGTCGGCTGCGGCCACGCGTGTTTCCAGGCCAATCTGAGACGCGACGAGGTCAAATCCTGAGGTCAGGCTGCCACCACAAAAGGTCATCAATCCCCAGCCCAATCCGCCTGCTGCGCCCGCGCCGGGGACAGCCCGGTGATCACAGCCGAGATCGCGCTCGGCGATGTTTGCCAGATGGGTTAATCCTGCTTCAAAGGTCGCAATGTCCTGCACGCCTTTTTGCGGGCCATAGATTCGGGTGGCCCCTTTTTCACCGAGCAGGGGATTGTCCACATCGCAGGCGACGAGAAGTTTGGGCCAAGAGACGATCCCTGCGGGTGGCAGGATCTTTTGCAGGCGTCGAATCTCGGCCATGAAGGGCTGAAGGGGCTGGCCTGCCTCGTCGAGAAATTGGTAGCCCAAAGCCGCTGCGAGGCCAAGACCGCCGTCATTGGTCGCACTGCCGCCGATGCCGATCACGATCCTCTCCGCCCCCCGAGAAATCGCATCTTTCAGCATCAAACCGGTGCCATACGTGCTGGCGAGATCTGGCTTGAGCGGCTGATCTTTGACCAAAGCCAGCCCACTGGCAGCGCTCATCTCGAGGATGGCTTCACGAGAGGTTGAAACCCAGCCGTAGTGCGCCGTCAAGGGGCGGCCCAGCGCATCCAACGTCTCGACGGAGACCGATTCACCTCCCAGGGCAGTGATCACGGCTTCGGTCGTGCCTTCACCACCATCAGCGATGGGGCAGAGATCACATTCGAGCGAGCTTGTGAGGTCTTTGAGCCCCCGCTGAATCGTCTGCGCGACTTGGGTGGCGGTCAGGGAGCCTTTGTATTTATCACTGGCAATGAGGATACGCATCAGCAGGGCATTACAGCCAGCCTGTTCGATTCAGCAACCCCCTTCACCGATCCAATCCACACCCATCGCGCGCTCACCGTGATCGCAACGCTGCTTACAGGCCGCGAGTCGCTCGAAAGCTCTGGAGGCCCAGAGCTCTCCAAAACGCTGCCGCGCCCTTTGCGCCTCACGCCCGAAAGGATGCGAAGCGTTCTGGAGTGCTCCAGACCTCTGGAGCTTTCGCAGGCCCTTCATCACATCGATTTCGGAAGCCTGTCGTAGGCCACTTCAGTGCTCTTCATATCTTTTCCGGCAAGTGCGGGCGTGCCTCGGAAGAGCTCAGACACCCCGGCTATGTCCATCTTACGCTCTAGCTTTTGACTATGACCTGTCCGTCCTGGCAGTGCAGGAGGCGATTGGTCAGGCCACGTTTGGTTTGACGTGGGATGAAGACATCGGTTTCCCCAATCCGGAAACAATGCTCAGCGGGCGTGCTCACTCGTGATACCCAACCGAGCTGCCACCAGGCCGAGCCAGCTTGGTCACCCTCGCCGCAGCGGACGTATTCGAGGAATAGCAACTCGCCTGGATGAGCCTGCGCTTCGGTCACCTGCTTGGCGTGCAGGAAGTCAGAGAATTGGCGGGAGTAAAAAAGTCCGCACGGATGGCGGTGGAGTTCCATCAGAAGGTGAGAGGCATCGGTCGCAAGGATCCCAGACGAGCGCTGAAATCCTTGCATCAGTGATGTCGATCACCGGACGGGAGTCAAGCTTCGTGATGGGACGTGGCAAGCTCGACGCGCGAGGTGGATTTGCGCGGCGTGTTGATCGGGCGACCCACCGCCGTTGTCAGCGCGTGGCCGACGGCGTTGAGCAGGTCGAGCACGTCGAACGGTTTCGGCAAGTAATTGATGCCGAGTTTCAGTGATGAGGTCTGACCGAGGATGTCCGGGCAGTAGCCACTGGTGAAGATTACAGGCATGGTGGCATCATCCCCGAGAATGGCACGGCCGAGATCGAAGCCGCTGGCATCTCCCGGCAGATTGATGTCGGTGATGACCAAGCCGATCGTGTGGCGATTGCTGCGCCAAGTCTGCCAGGCCTCATGAGCATCTCTCGCGGTGAGGACGTTGTGGCCTTGATCCTTCAACACATAGCTCATGACCTGACGCACGCTGGAGTCGTCATCGACGATCAACAAGGTGCATGGGGTGACTTCGTGGAGCAGGCCATCGAAGTCTTTGCTTGGGGACGAAGCGGTGGGGTCATGCTTTTCATTGCCAACGAGGGGAATGAAGACCTGAAAGTCGGTGCCCACACCGACGACGCTGGAGACGCTGACCCAGCCGCCCATGTGCCGTGCGAGACCACGCACCATGGCCAAACCCATGCCTGTTCCGCGACCGGGTTCTTTGGTGGTGAAGAAAGGATCGAAGATCTGGTGCAAGACATCTGAACTCATGCCACAGCCCGTATCGCTGACGCTGAGGACGGCGAAGTTCCCGGCGCGTGCATCTGGGTTCATGCTCTTGGCTTCCTCTTCCGTGGCGATTTCGGTCATGCGGCTGCAGATGCTTAGCATGCCTCCTTTGGCCATCGCGTCGCGTGCATTGACGGCGAGATTGACCACGATTTGTCCCAGCGATCCAGGATCGGCCATCACCTCCGGCAGATCAGCGGCGTGGGTTACTTCGATGGTGATGTGATTGCCGAGCGTGCGCTTGAGCATCTCGACTTCCGTGTTGATGGCATCTTCCAGGCAAAGAGGGCGCGGCTGCTGGTAATCCCGGCTGCTGAAGAGCAGGAGCTG
>JAIXVB010000255.1 GCA_027483245.1 Verrucomicrobiaceae bacterium
CGAAGCAATGGCCCGGTCGGACGAAGCAATGGCCCGGTCGGACGAAGCAATGGCCCGGTCGGACGAAGCAATGGCCCGGTCGGACGTAGCAATGGCCCGGTCGGACGTAGCAATGACGTGGTCGGACGAAGCAATGGCGCGGTCGGACGTAGCAATGGCGCGGTCGGACGTAGCAATGGCGCGGTCGGACGAAACAATGGCGCGGTCGGACGCAGCAATGGCGTGGTCGGACGTAGCAATGACGCGGTCGGACGAAGCAATGGCGTGCTCGGACGTAGCAATGGCGTGCTCGGACGTAGCAATGGCGTGGTCGGACGAAGCAATGGCGTGGTCGGACGTAGCAATCGACCATGAAGATCAAAAATTAGACTAGGATTATGTCGGGTGTCCAGCGCGTTCGAGTATCTCTCGGCCCCCGAAAGCTCCAGAGGTCTGGAGCACTCCAGGACGCTGCCGCGTTGTTCCGGCATGAATTGTTTCCGGACCTTTCTCGCCCACTTTGATGTCATGACAATCTTCCATCACTCCGCCTTCCACCCCTTCATGTCCCCAGCCTTTTCCCTTTCCCCTTGTCCCTTTTCTCTTTTTATTACCCTCCATGCTCACGCGTTTTATCTCTGCAGTGGTCGTTCTTGCCCTTGGTGTCTTGGGGGCTCCTTTGTTGGCGAATCCGTCCCTCCAGCCGGTGCTGGGATTTGAGGTGGGGCCGGGCTTGAGTGGTGGGACGGCTCCGCCGAAGCAGGCGCTGTATCTGCACTCGAACGGGAACTTTTATGGCACGAGCCCGGGCGGTGGGGCTTTTGGACTGGGAACGGTGTTTCAGATGACGCCAACGGGGCAGTTCGGTGCGCTGTCGTTCTCGGGCCTGAGTGGCAGTCTGCCAGGCAGCAAGCCGACGAGTCGTCTGGTGGAGGCGGCCGATGGTTGGCTCTGGGGCACGACGACGGAGGCGAATGCGGGCAATATCTTCCGGCTGAATCCTGAGTCGGGGGAGATTCAGATCATGCACACCTTTGTCACCCATGAACAGGTTGCCATTGCGAATGGGGTGGCACCGAGCGCTGGGCTGGTGCGGGATGGGCAGGGTTACCTCTGGGGCACGGCGCGATTCACGACGGGCAGCGTGACGGGCAATCTCACCAACGGCACTCTGTTCCGCATTCATGAGCTGACGGGAGAGTTCACGACACGCGTTCGTTTTGGCGATGCGACGGGCAATCTCGGCAAAAATCCGCAGGGCGAGCTCTACGCGGATGGGGCGGGCAATCTCTGGGGCACGACGGCTTCTGGCGGGCCGCTGGGCTTTGGCACGGTGTTCCGATACGCGATCGCCTCCAACACGCTGACGACGGTGGCGCAGTTCACAGGAACCAATGCGGGGATCAAGGGCAACACGGCAGTCACGGGGCTAACTCCGGATGGCCTGGGGTTCCTGTGGGGTGTGGCTTCCGATGGCGGGCTGACTTCTGACAATGGCGTGGTTTTTAAAGTGGAGATGGCGACGAACACGGTGACGACGGTGATCGAGTTCTCCAACACGGGCACCTCAAACCGAGGTTACAACCCGGTGGGGCCGCTGGTGAATGATGGGGCGGGCAATCTGTGGGGCGTGACGACGAATGGCGGCACGAGTGATCGTGGGACGCTCTTTCGCATAAGTGCTGCCACAGGCGTGCTGACCACGGTACTGCAGTTCGCGAGTCTGACGGGGGCGAATGCGGGCATCATCAATCCGGTGAATGGCCTGACGCTGGACACGGCTGGGAATCTCTGGGGCTTTGCCACGGCGGGGGGCTCGGCAAATGCGTGGACGGTGTATCGCTGGAACATTGCAGCCGGGCAACTGACCCGAGTGGCCACGCATCCGGGAACGGGTGTGAGTTACCTGGGCCGTGCTCCTCAGGCGGGTCTGGCCGGCAGTGATGTGGATGACTGGACCTACGGCACGACTTTGGAAGGTGGGGCGAATGGGTTCGGCACGCTGTTCCGCTTCAATCCGATCAATGGAAGCCGGGAGGTTTTGGTGAACTTTACCGGGACGACCGGGGCGGCGATTGGCTCGAAACCGAGTGGTAAAGTGCTGCTGCACAGTGGCGGTCTGATCTGGGGAACGACGCGCGAAGGGGCGGCCAATAACTTCGGCACGATCTGGAACTACGATCCGTCTTCGGGCGTGTTCACCAATGTTTACAACTTCACCAGCAGTGGAGGTGGGGCCTTTCCTCTGGGGGCACTGATCGAGGCGGAAGATGGCCTGATCTGGGGAACGATGAATGGGGGCTTTGAAGGCGGTGTTTTCAAAATCGATCCGACGACGAATGCCTTCACGCTGGTGCGTGGCTTCAGCAACAGTGGCGGGCTGGGAGTGCTGGGCCGCCGACCAACGGGCGGTCTGATCTCCGATGGCAGTGGCTTCATCTGGGGAGCCACTCGGGAAGGCGGCACGAACGGTCAGGGCACGATCTTCAAGATCGAAATCAGCACGAGCGAATTCACCTCGGTTTACAGCTTCGCCAGTCCCACGGGCAATCCGACAGGTGATCTGGCGATGGATTTTAATGGTGATCTGTGGGGCACAACGACGACGACCGTGTTTCGTTTCAACACCCAGACCAGTGCGCTGACGAATGTCTTCACGGCTCAGTCTGCGACGTTTCCGAACACGGAGCTGTATGTTGGGACGGTGGCTTTTTTACCGGATGATCAGGTGTGGTTTCTGGGCAAGGAGACCAGCCGCTTTGCTGACAACTTCACGGTGACGCGTGATGTGGCCTACACGATTGACCCGAACGCGGTGACTCCCACCGCAGTGCGCAGGCTGTCTCTGGCGGAGGGGATTGCCTCGACGTCTTTCGGGCCGGAGATCTCGCCGGTGGGCGCTTTGTTCGCGCATCGGGATGGACAGCTCTATGGGGTGACCTCGGCCAAGGGCTTCACGGAGGAAGAGGGTAGCCCGGCGGGTGGTGGCATGATTTACCGGATCAATGACGGACCTGCTGTGGGAACGCAGCCTGGAAACCAGGGGGTGGCTGTGTCTCCTGCTTATGCAAGTTCGGTCACCAACACAACGGCCACGCTGAGAGGCATCGTGAACCCGAATGACACGCCGGTGACGGCGGAGTTTGAGTGGGGCCCGACTTCCGTCTTGGGACAAACGATCGCGGGCAGTGCGCCTACTCCGGGTGCGCTGGCATCGCTCACCCAGGCGACTTTGAGTGCCCTAGCACCGAACACGCATTACTTTTATCGTGCGAAGGCTACCGTGACGGCGGGATCTGCGAACGGAGAGGTGATGACTTTTAAAACCGGTGCAGCGACCTTCGGAGTGGCTGCGGAAATCGCGGTGGAGTCTCCGGTGGGGCTGCCTCGGGTGGACAATGGCGCGGCGCTGGAACTGGGGGCGGTGCTGATCGGACGGAACGCGAAGCAGGCGGTGGTGGTGCGCAATCTGGGGCAGAACACGCTGAACATCGTGAGCGCGAGCATCACGGGAGATCATGCGGGGGACTTTGTGATCACGACGCCGCTGGCGGGTAACACCCTGTCCACCGATCAACGTCAGGGGCTGCTGATCACCTTCACCCCTGGCGCGGTGGGGCCGAGGTCGGCGATTCTGACGATTGTTAGCGATGATGCGGACGAGAGCAGCTTTGAAATCCCACTGACGGGAGAAGGGGAGGTGCAGCCGGACTTGGTTCTGGAGCAGCCCGCTGGCACAGAGGTACTGGATGGGGCCACGGTGGACTTTGGCAACGGTGCCATCGGTGGCACGGCGGTGACACGTTCGTTTGTGATCCGCAATGTGGGCTCTGCCCCGCTGGAAAATGTGACTGTGGAAATCTCCGGGCCGGGGATGTTGGACTATGAGTTTGGCAGTCAGCCCGCCGTGACCATCGCGGAGGGGGGCAGCAGTGGATTCAGCGTGAGTTTCCTGCCGGTGGAAGGTGGGCTGCGGACGGCGACGTTGCGCATCTTTAGCAATGAACCAGACGGCGGAACCTATGAGGTACAGCTGCGTGGCAATGCGATCACGGCGCCGGAGATCGTGGTGGAGCAGCCTGAAGACACGGAGCTGACGGATGAACTGAACACGGTGGACTTTGGCATCAGCCCGATCGGAGTCGGGGTGACCCGCCGATTTGTCATCCGCAATGTGGGCAATGCGCCGCTGACGGGTGTGGCGGTGAGCATCGCTGGACAGCCGCAGTATCAACTGACCACGCCACCACTCGCCACGATTGCGGCTGGGGCCAGCAGTGCGTTTGTCGTCACGCTGACGCCGACGGGTGCGGTGCCGGTGATCGCGCAGTTGGACATTGTGAGCAATGACTCGGACGAGAGTCCTTTTGACATCACTTTATCCGGAGAGGGCAGGCCGCCCCAGCCGCCGACTTTCACGACGCAGCCGCAGTCGCAGCTGGCGATCTTGGGAGGAACTGCGGTGTTTGAACCGGTGGTCGAGGGGGATTCCCCGATGACCTTTCAGTGGCGCAAGAAGACGGCGAACATCGCACGAGCCACGACGGGGCGTTATGAGATCCCGGTGGTGAAGGCCGCTGATGTCGGTGAATACAATCTGGTGGCGGACAATCCCGTCGGCCCTGCGGTGACTTCGAACACGGCCTATCTCGGAACGGTGACGTTGTCCCAAGGCACGTTGACTTTAAAAGAGCTGGGTACTCTGACTCTGACCTGCACGGCCACGAAGCCGACGGCTCCTGGCGTTGATCTGACCTATTCGTGGCGGCGTTCCGGCGGTGTCCTGGCGAATGGCACCTCGGGGACAGGCAGTGTGATCTCTGGGGCGACGACCAAGAGCCTGAAAATCACGGGCATGAGAACCGGTGATGCGGGCAACTACACTTGCGTCGTCACGTTGGTCACGCCTAACGGGAATGCGAGCACGGCCAATGGTGACACGGTGGTGAATGTGGCCACGGGCAAGCCGGTGATCGCTGCGATGGTGCTGCCGGTCACTTCGGTGAGCCAGCCGATCAGTGCGCCTGCATTCGGCCCTGTGACCGCGACGAACTTTCCCACCAGTTTTACGGCAACGGGCCTGCCGCCAGGAGTGAAGCTCAATGCCAAGACAGGTGAGCTTTCTGGCAAGCCGACAGCCGCGAAGCTGTACAGCGTGAAATTCACCGCCACCAATCCCTACGGAGCGAGCGTGCCGCTGACTGTTTTATGGCAGGTCGATGGGCTGGACCCAACGCTGGTGGGCACCTTTTATGGACTGGTGCCGCGTCATTCCTTCACCAACTTCGGGCTCGGTGGCACGGTGCAGATCACCACGGCGGGCACCGGTGTGGTGAGTGGTTCGGTGACACTGGCGGGCGTGAAATATCCGGTGGTGGGAACTCTGGATAAAACGGTGGGCAACGACCCGACGGCGAGCCTGATCATCAAACGCACCCCGCTTGCCTTGGGGGATCTGATCCTGGATGAAGTAACGCTCGAAACGGGTGGCAATCGCCTCAGCGGGGTGATCCGTGATCCGCAGTTCGACACGGTGGAAAGCCTGTTGGACATTGGTGGTTCGGGTGCAGGTTTTGAAAATGGCCCCGGCGAAACAGCGAAGTTTGACTCGCCCAGCGGCATCGCGATTCGCGGAGATGAAGGTGGTTACATCGCAGACACCGGCAATCAGGTGATCCGTGCGGTGGATGGCAACACGGGGAATGTCTCGACTTTTGTCGGGCAGGTTGGCGTCAGTGGCAGCAGCGATGGCTCAGGCACGGCAGCGCGGTTCAATGGCCCTGAAGGCATGGCGCTGGATGCGGCGGGTAATTTGTATGTGGCGGATGCGCTGAACGGGACGATCCGCAAGGTGACGCCAGAAGGTTTGGTCTCCACCTTTGCAGGCACTGCTGGAGATCGTCGCAATCTGAACGGCACGGGAACGGCGGCGAGATTCCACAC